>NZ_PJAP01000486.1:0-6123 GCF_002836795.1 Shewanella sp. 11B5
AAAGAAAATGGCCCGTGGCGCGCCAATGAATCGTTTAGCAGAGCCAAAAGAAATCGTCGCAGTGATGCTAATGATGTTATCTCCCGCCAACACTTATATGACAGGACAATGCATTGCCGTTGATGGCGGCGTGTCAGCATTTTAAGCGGATGTAGCGGTTGTTGATGGACGTTATTGACGGACATTTTTGAGACTCATTAATAAGTCTAAACATGGTAAGCAGATGCCAACATCGGCCTCTGCTTAGTCACAAGATAAGAAGAGAATATTATGCCTGCAACGTTAATGAATGAACGCGATCTCGAATTTATGCTTTACGAACTATTTGACAGTGAAGCGTTAACGAGCCGAGCACGTTATCAAGATCACGATCGCCAGACCTTTAATGAAGTTGTCACTACGGCAAAAGCGATCGCAGAAAAATACTTTCTTCCTATCCGTCAGAAATTGGATACTCACCAACCGACATTTGATGGTAAAAAAGTGCATATCATTCCAGAACTTAAAACCGCAATCGATGCGGTTAACGAGTCTGGTATTGGTTCTGCTACTGCAGATTATGATTTAGGTGGTATGCAATTACCGCCGATTATCGCCAGTGCAGCAGCCTCATTTTTGAGTGTGGCTGGCGGTGTCGGTATGGGTTACAACATGTTAACCACAGCCAACGCCAACTTGTTGCAAGCACATGGCAGTCCAGAACTGATTAACACTTGGGTTAAGCCCATGCGCGAAGGCCGTTTTATGGGCACCATGGCCATGACCGAACCTGGCAGTGGCTCGGCTTTGGGTGACTTAATTACCAAGGCAGTCAAGTCGGACGACGGTACTTATCGCATTACTGGCAATAAAATCTATATTTCAGGCGGTGACCATGATTTAAGCGACAACATCGTTCATTTGGTGTTAGCACGAATTAAAGGCGCACCAAAAGGTGTTAAAGGTATTTCGTTATTTGTGGTACCTAAGTTTTTGCTTAATGAAGATGGTTCCGTTGGAGAAGACAATGAAGTGGCTCTCGCTGGGCTATTTCATAAAATGGGTGGCCGCGCGCAAACCTCAACTGCTCTGAGTTTTGGTGAAAAAAATGGCTCAATAGGCTATTTGGTCGGTGAAGAACATTGCGGTTTAAAGTACATGTTCCACATGATGAATGAAGCTCGCATTATGGTGGGTACCAGTGGTGCGGTATTGGCTGTGGCTGGTTATCAATATTCAGTCGATTACGCTAAAAATCGCCCGCAGGGTCGCTTGCCATCGTGTAAAGACCCGCAATCCCCAATGGTCAACATCATTGAACATGCTGACGTAAAGCGCATGTTATTAGCACAAAAAGCTTATGCAGAAGGGGCAATGGCGTTAGTGTTGTATGGGACTCAATTAAGCGATGACGAACGTACTGCAGACACCAGTGAGCAGCGTGAACATGCCCATACTTTATTAGATTTTTTAACCCCAATCATTAAAACCTGGCCATCTGAATATGGCCCTAAAGCTAACTCTTATGCAATTCAAGTTATGGGCGGGCATGGTTACATCAATGAGCATCCAGTTGAGATGTTCTATCGTGATAACCGTTTAAATCCCATTCATGAAGGCACCACGGGAATACAATCGTTAGATTTGATCACCCGTAAAGTGCCGATGAATAAGATGCAGGGTTATAAAGCTACCCTGCATGAAATTGCCCAAACCATTGAGCAAGCCAAACAATACGACAGCTTGAGCGAATATACCCAGAAGCTAAGCGAAGCGGTAGAGACATTAACGCTGACAACTGAAGCGGTACTCAACGGCATGGCGACGAAGAACATCGACTTAGCCTTAGCCAACTCAGTTAAGTATTTAGAATTGTTTGGCCATGTCATTATTGCATGGTTATGGCTTAAGCAAAGTATGGTTGCCACCAAAGCCTTAGCACAGCAACCGCATCAAGCAGATGAGTTTTTCTATAAAGGTAAATTACAGGCATCACAGTATTTTTATCGCTTTGAATTACCCAAAATTGCGGTGTGGTCATCTTTGTTGATGAGTACTGACAGTACCAGTTTTGACATGCAAGCCGACTGGTTTTAGCCTAAATTGAATGATGTCCAAGTTGGTCATAGTCATCATCGGTTATCACTGACTGAGTTGAGTTATTTGTAGGTAGGTTGATTCACTAGATGAGTATTACCAGTCAGCCTTTGCCTATAGTTGTATTTTGATTCACGGGGTGATTTCTCAATTATAGCTAGTATAAATCCATTGTCATTAACGCATTACTCATTAATTGGGTAATGCGTTTTTGTTATGAATCCCCGACGTGTTAATTCCTTTTCAACACTCTAGTCTATTCATATTGCGAATGTCTTGGTATCAAAACTATTCATTTGTTTAATGTGTTCAGCCCAATTAGCATGAGATATCGCTTAAATTTCATTCATGGACAGTACTTTTAAAGTACAAGAGGAAAGGGAACAATGCCGACAGTCATCAATCGTAACGACATCACAAACTATATTGGCTTCCAAGCCGAGCCAACAGGCTGGTATCAAATCACTCAAGATCAGATTAATCAGTTTGCGGATTGCACTCTGGATCATCAGTTTATCCACGTAGATGAACAAAAAGCCAAAGCGACGCCATTTGGCTCGACCATTGCCCATGGCTTCTTGTCACTTTCTATGCTGTCACATTTTGCTGAAGAATTTAGCGTCATCATTGACGGTTTTTATATGGGCTTGAATGCCGGTTTCGATAAGGTGAGGTTTTTACAGCCTGTTACCGTTAATAGCCGCATTAGAGCACACGCTAAAACCCTTTCGATTGAAGAAAAGAAACCAGGACAATTCCGTTTATCAACAGAAGTAACCATTGAAATTGAAGGTGTAGATACTCCGGCATTAGTGGCTGAGTGGATTTCTGTGCAAATGGTTAAGTAATCAGACATATAACTACATTATAACAAGATGATTTATCAGTATATTGAGGGAACCAACATGACGATCAGTTTTGCAGGACAAGTAGCCATAGTCACAGGTGCCGGTAATGGTTTAGGCCGCTCACATGCATTGGAACTCGCTAAACGTGGCGCCAAAGTCGTGGTAAATGATTTAGGTGGCGCACGCGATGGTAGCGGTGCATCTTCTGCAGCATCACAAGATGTGGTTCGTTTAATTGAAGAAATGGGCGGTGAAGCCATTAGTCATGGCGCAAACGTAGCCAACTTTGATGAAGTACAAGACATGGTGCAGCAAACCATGGACAAGTGGGGCCGTGTCGACATTTTAATTAATAATGCAGGGATTTTACGTGACAAATCGTTTTCTAAAATGACCTTAGATGACTTTAAGCTAGTGATGGATGTACACGTGATGGGCTCAGTAAACTGCACTAAAGCGGTATGGGAAATCATGAAGCAGCAAAATTATGGCCGCATTGTGATGACCACATCGTCAAGCGGCATGTACGGTAACTTTGGTCAGTCTAACTATGGTGCAGCCAAAATGGCAGTGCTTGGGTTAATGAATACCTTAGTGCTTGAAGGTGCCAAAAATAACATCCACATCAATGCGTTGGCCCCAACAGCGGGCACGCGTATGACAGAAGATTTAATGCCAGAAGAAATCGTTAAAGCCTTCGCGCCAGAGGCTGTTACTGCTGGCATGCTGACCTTGTGTGATGAACTTGCGCCAACTCGGTTTATTTTATGTGCTGGTGCGGGCGGTTATTCAAGTGCCAGTATTTTTGAAACCGAAGGCTGTTTTATTCCTAAAGCATCACAAACCCCAGAAGCGGTGCGTGACAACTGGGCGCAACTCACTGCGCAAGATAATCAAAAAGCATTGAAGTCTGGAGCTCAACAAGGCGAGAAATTTGTGATGAAGGCGATGGCTTTTATGAAGTCGCAACAGCAATAAATTATTCGATGCGGATTGAGCTTGATATTAATTGCGATACTGCATGAGTAGCAAAACCATTAACAGTAAGCTCGCACTAGCAAACATAAAAAGTACATGTCTTTGAAGACAGATAAAAAAAGGAATTATCATGAGAGAAGCCGTCATTGTATCTGTAGCAAGAACCCCTATTGGTAAAGCATACCGCGGAGCATTTAACGATTTATCTGCACCGACATTAGCCGCAGTTGCTGTTAATGCAGCCGTTGAACGTGCGGGTATTGACCCGAATGAAATTGAAGATTGTATTTTTGGTGCTGCGTTAACTCAAGGTAACCAGGGGATGAACTTTGGTCGTCAAGTGGCCATGGCGGCAAAACTGCCAGTGTCTGTGCCTGGTATGACGGTAGATCGTCAATGTTCATCAGGGTTAATGTCTATTGCTATCGCTGCCAATCATATTGTTTGTGATGGCGCTAACGTAGTGGTGGCTGGCGGTTGTGACTCAATCAGCTTGGTTCAAAACGATAAAATGAACATGCACCGAGCGATCGACCCAAGCGTTAAAGCGTATCGTCCAGCGATTTATATGCCGATGCTTGATACCGCCGAAGTGGTTGCTAATCGTTATGGCATCTCGCGTGAAGCACAAGATGCTTATGCATTAATCTCGCAACAACGCACTGCTGATGCACAAGCTGCAGGTAAATTTGATGACGAAATTGTGCCTGTTACGTGTACAAAATTGGTGATGGATAAAGCCAGCAGAGATATCACTAAAGAACAAGTCACCTTAACTCAAGATGAAGGTAATCGTCCTTCAACCAATATTGAAGGCTTAGCGGGTTTAAAAGCGGTAAAAGATAACGGCTCAATTACTGGCGGTAACGCATCGCAACTGTCTGACGGTGCTGCAGCTGTTGTGGTAATGGAACGAAAACTCGCTGAGCAACGCGGTCTTAAGCCGTTAGGTGTTTACCGAGGCATGGTGGTGGTAGGTTGTGAGCCAGATGAAATGGGCATAGGTCCAATTTTTGCCATTCCTAAGTTGCTTGAACGTCATAGTTTGAATATTGATGACATTGGTTTGTGGGAAATCAATGAAGCGTTTGCGGTTCAGGTCATTTACTGTGCAGAAAAATTGGGCATTCCATATGATCGTTTAAACGTCGACGGCGGCGCAATTTCTATTGGTCATCCTTATGGCATGAGCGGTACTCGTATGGTGATGCACGCGTTAATTGAAGGTAAACGTCGTGGTGTTAAATACGTGGTGATCAGTATGTGTATTGGTGGCGGTCAAGGCGCTGCAGGTTTATTTGAAGTGTTGTAAAACTGAGTGTAGGTTAGTGTTTGTTAAGAATAAAAATAATAATCACAGTAGCCGAGTTAGGCAGCTGACAATATTGTAATAATTGGGGACAGTATTATGGAAAGGATTTGGCTAGAAAAGAGTTATCCGCCTGGGGTTGAGTTTGAAATTGATCCAGATAAATACAACTCGTTGGCAGATTTGTTTTTAAAATATACCAAGTTATATGCCACTAATACGGCGTTTATCAACATGGATGTCAGCATTACTTATCAACAGCTTGCCCAGCAAGCGACAGACTTTGCAGCCTATTTACAGCAAGACTTAGGGCTAGTGAAAGGCGATAAGTTTGCCATCATGATCCCCAATACACTGCAATATCCTATCGCATTATTTGGTGCACTTATCGCAGGCTTAACTGTGGTGAATGTTAATCCACTCTATACCCCGCGTGAATTAGAACATCAATTAAAAGACTCTGGCACTAAAGCCATTTTAATTTTAGAAAACTTTGCCCATGTATTGCAGGCAGTCATTGATAAAACCGATGTTAAACATGTTATCACCACTGGTGTGGGTGACCGATTAGGCCTGATTAAAGGCGCATTAGTTAACGGCGCGATTAAGCACGTGAAGAAATTGGTGCCAGCGTTCGATTTACCTAATGCGGTTAAATTTAATGACGCCATGGCAAAAGGCAGCAAACAAACCTTTAAGCCAGTTGATGTTATCGGTTCTGACTTAGCCTTTTTACAATACACTGGCGGCACTACAGGCCCTTCAAAAGGTGCCATGCTGACCCATCGTAATATGGTTGCCAACCTTGAGCAGTCCAATGCGGTTACCAAGAACGTTTATGAAATAGGCAAAGAGCTGATTATCACTGCATTGCCGCTTTATCATATCTACGCACTAACCTCTAATTGCTTA
>NZ_PJAP01000487.1:0-6074 GCF_002836795.1 Shewanella sp. 11B5
GCTGCGGCGAAATACTTAATTGCCATTGGTCGGTGCTGACTTTGGTGCGCGATACATCGCTGGGAAGTTTGTCGCCGGCATCGACAATCATGAGGCTTTTAGGATCAGATTGTTTGCGCAGCATGATTTTACTGCCATCTTTTGATAACGAATATTGGCCGACATCTTCACCAAAGGTGTCGACTTTAATATTAAGCGGATCAAACTTAACCAGTTTTAGCTCGCTTTTATCTTGGCTACCATCCAATAAATACAGCTTATCTTTAGCTGCCGTTAAGCTATTGTAGTTACCTGCATCAACTGGCACTTGCCATAAGCGTTGGTTTAATCCGTCCCACTCTACTTTGACTTTTGCTGGGGTGTCTTGGTCTTTACTGTCAGCTTTTTTTGCGTCTTTGTTAACGGTAAGCTCGGTTGGTTTGGCAAACGGAAAAGATGCTTTAGCATCTAACGCTAAGGCAAACACTTGAGTGCGCTTGTCAAAAATCGGTCCCATGTTACGGTCGCCCCAAGGCGAGCCAGGATTAGCTTTAAATTCGCGGTTAGACAAGAAATACAACCATTTACCATCGTGACTAAAGCTAGGAGAAAACGACTCGTATTTGTCTGTGGTCAAGGTTTGTGATTTTGATTCGTTAATGGAATACAACACAATTTGCGGACGTTGTTTGCCAATTTCAGCCTTGGTTAGCGCAATAAATTGACTGTCGCCAGACCATTTTATGTCTTGGTAAGGACCTAAACCCTCACCATTTTGTATGATTTTTTGGTTATTGTTGCGGATTAAATCAAGTAACCATACATTGCCCATGTAATCGTCATGCACTAAATAACGGCCATTGGGAGATAACGACAAGCTGGTGCGTAAGGTGCTGCCATCTTTAGTGAGCTGCTTAGCACCAGCAGAACCGTCGGCAGGATATTGCCAAATTTCTTGTTCGCCAGACGCATCGCTAATGCCATAAACCCATTTGCCGTCATCACTTAACAATGCATCGCGTACACGACTATCGGCGGGTGAATCTATTTGCACTAAACGACGACCATCGTTGCTGGCAATAGCTACATGGCTACGGGCCGTTATTACTACGTTATCGCCTTGATGAGAAAATACTGTCGAGGTGGCGTAATCCATTGGGTCGTTAACCCACTGCTCACGGCGATGAGTAAAGTCGCTGGTAAGCTCGATGGCTACTGTAGATTCTGCAAGATCGGCTAAGTTAAGCAACTTAATGTCGGCGCCCTGCTGAAATACAATACGGCCATTATTAAGCTGGGCGTCACGCACTTGCCAGTCGCTGTATTGAGTATGTTGTTTAATGTCTTTGCCATCTAGTGTCATTGACCAAATGTTGTCATTGCCTGATTGGTCACTGACAAAGTAAACACGCTGGTTCCATAGCATTGGCTGTTTAACCGAGCCTTCATGGGCGCTGGTTAACTGCTGCGCTTCTTGTTTACTGCCTAACTTATAACGCCAAATTTCGCCTTTGGCGCCGCCGCGATACACTTTGACATTGTCGCCGCTAACTTGCAGACCAAATTGGGTAAAATAAACATATTCACCTTTATCATCAATGGTGCCTTCGACTGCGTCAGCTAACGGTAAATCGGTAATGGTTAAGGATTGTGGGTCAACGGTTTTAAGCACCCAGAAGTTAGCCGGGCCAAAGGCGTTGTCGGTTGAATACAATACTTCGCCAGACGCTGTCCAGCCTTGCAGACGTACTCGGCTGTTTTCAAAGCTCACACGTTTAGCTACGCCGCCTGCAATTGGCATCACATACACTTCGGTTGCACCTTCATAATTGGCAGTATATGCCACCCATTTACCGTCTTTAGAAATAGTTGCGTCTAACTCTTCTGCGGCCAAACTGGTTAAGCGGCTGGCTTTGGTTTGATTGAGTTGCTTAGTCCAAAGATCGCCTTCGGCAGTAAACACTAAGGTTTGATCGTTTAAGGCTGGAGCACGGTAATAACCTTGATTTGAGGCGTTGGCGAATATCATTGATGAACACGCTAAAGTGCCTAGTGCCAACATACAATGCGCAACGGAGCGACGAAGTTTCATGATGAGGAGCTTCCTTATAAAATCGATAATTAGAGATAACGCGTTATCGAGTAGGCTATTTTTATTGATTGATTCACGTTATCAGAGTTATGCCAATTGTTGCAGTACAAAAATGTAACTAAGCTCTACAGGAAACAAAAACGGCTAAGCAATAATTGCTTAGCCGTTGGTATTTTACCGTCTTAGTGTTCTGGTATTTTGCTTACTGCGAAGTCAGTTGCAGAACAATTTTATGGTATTGCTCATAAAGTGGATGCGATGGATCTGATAGCTCAGGGAAGCGTTGATCGATGGTGATCATATAACGCTCAGCCTGAATCAGTTTATTGTCGGCCATTAATACTTTTAAACGAGCCAAAGCAACATCAGCAGTATCTAACTCAATGTCACCTTTTAACGAACCATTAAATGACTGTTTCACTTGTTGCACCTCCTTGTCATGGCTACGTGATTGCAGCTCTAATGCTTTCTTTTGTGCTTCTGCATTTACTTTGGCAGGTGCTGGCGCGGCACTCATTACCGCGGACGATTTATCTGCCATTTGAGATTCAATGGTTCCGTTGCTATCAGACCGATTGTTATCAGATGCTTCACTGACTACATCACGATTAACACGTTGACTATTCATTGGCGCTGAACTCATCGACAATCCCTGTACGGCAATCGATTCTGCGGCTGTGGCATCTTCAACTGGTGATTCTGTTACTTTAGGTACATCCGATGTCGATTTGACCTGCTTAAATGATGACTGCTGAGCAGGTACGCTTTGTTCCGAGTCTGTGCCAAGGTGTTTTTGCAAACTTGGATTTAATATAAATAATCCCGCCACCAGCAACACTGAGGCAGCACTTGAGTACACCCAAGCATTGCGTTGCCAGATTGATTTTTTAGTTGAACTCACTTTAGTGACGTTAACCCCCGAACGCGCCTTGGCTAATATGGCTTCATCAAGTTCTGCAGAGGGTTGCTCTAATGGTTGTTGATGATAAGCATCTTTGATTTCAGTTTGTAATGCAGTGAACTCTGCATCATGATCTTGTTGCTGACTCATAATGTTGTCTCCTGCCTTTGATTAGCAATACATTGCTTAATACTCTGATAAGCATAACGAATACGACTTTTAGTTGCTTCTAAAGTCACATTAGCAATGTCGCTTATCATGGCGGCGGTCATGCCCATTTCAATGTTGAGTAAAAAAGCCTCTTTTTGCACTGCGGGTAACTTAGCAATGCAACCCTTCATCATATCGGCTTGTTGCTGCAGCTCAACTTGTGGCTCGGGCGAAGTTTGATCGTCGGCTTGTAAGCTGTCCATGGTTTCATCTTCACCAAGCGGGGTAACCTTATCGAGAGGCTTAACTGCTCGCACGTGGTCAATCAATAAATTATGGGCAATTTTATATAACCAAGTGGTGAATTTAGCCGTGACTTGATATTGCTTCGCCGCATTAATCACCTTACCCCAGGTATCTTGATACAAATCTTCGGCTAGCTGCTGGTCATGTAATTGACGCACAAAATATCGGTACAAAGGGCCTTTGTGTTTAAGGTATAAGGCTTCGAACGCGCGTACGTCACCGGCTTGGTAGTCGAGCATCAGTTGCTCGTCACTTCCCACTTGAGGAATTAACGACTCATCCTTAGGGTGTATTGATGTTGGCACCATTTTATCCTTTTTGTGACGCATTTATTGGCTAACCCAACGAGTTTCAGGTTCAGTCATCAAAACCTGCTTATCGAGTACACTTGCAGTTTTTAACATTTGCACAAACTCATGGCGATAGCCAAAACGGTCTTGGCCCATTGCAGACTCAGCAAGTGTAATTAACTTAGCATAATCAGTATCGTGGACATAATTATTCTGGTTAAGCAGCTGACCAAAACCTGCAACTGCCGCAGCAAATCTAAAATGGTCACTGGCTTGGTGTAAATGCGTTAGCTGCTGCTCACGGTTAATGGGGTAAGTGATTAATTGACTGTCTTGTTCGCCAATCGCTTTATAACGCAGCTTTAAATAAGCCACTTCATTTGCGGTATGTGGATGAACTTTAGCATCATCTATTTGCGTCGATTCTGTAGCGGCATAACGCAGCGGATCAACTAGGCGATTATGGCTGTCGTTATAACGAATTTCATATAATGCAGTAACAGTATGACCCGCACCAATTTCGCCAGCATCAACAGCATCATTATTAAAATCACTGCGATTTAACAAGCGGTTTTCGTAACCAATCAGTCGGTACTCAGACACCACCGCAGGGTTAAACTCAATTTGCACTTTGACATCGTGAGCAATGGTTAACAGTGTGGCACTAAGTTGATCAACCAGCACTTTTCGTGCTTCATTTAAGGTGTCGATAAAGGCATATTGTCCGTTAGCTTTATTGGATAATTGCTCCAACAAATGGTCGTTGTAGCTGGCAGAACCTGAACCTAGTCCAAAACCAAGTGTTGATAAGCCAATACCCTTTTTGCTTTGACTGGCAACGAAATCGACCAATTGCTGATGATCTGTCATCCCCAAGTTAAAGTCACCGTCGGTGGCTAATATGACTCGGTTACTGCCGTTTTCGATAAAGTGCTTTTGCGCTAATTGATACGCCAACTGAATACCTTGGCTACCGTTAGTGCCACCTTGCGCATTTAACTGACTTAGGGCTGTTTTAATGGCGCTAAAGTCATTACCTGCGACACCGTCAAGGACTACACCACTGGCACCGGCGTACACCACAATCGATACTTTATCTTGCGCCGATAATTGCTGACTCAGCATTAGCATGGCTTGTTTCAATAATGGCAATTTATCAGCAGACGACATAGAGCCTGACACATCAAGTAATAACACCAAGTTACTTGCGCCAAGCTTATCAGGCGCAACATCAAACCCTTTAAGGCCAATACGTAATAACTGAGTATCTGCATTGTAAGGTGATGGTGCTAATTCAGTATTGACACTAAATGGCTGCTCAGTATTTGTCGGTACTGGGTAGTCATAGCTGAAGTAATTGACTAACTCTTCTACCCTAACGGTATTCTTAGTCGGCAGTTGGCCTTGATTGATTAATCTGCGCGTAGTGCTGTAACTGCCAGTATCAACATCAATTGAAAATGTCGATACCGGTGTTTCGCCAGCAACCATATTGCCGTTTTGCACTACCGACTCAAACTTATCATTAGTCGTTGGTGCCAAAGAGAAATTGCGATCACTTACGCTAACATGCTGAGAACTCACAATACGCTGCGCCATTGACGATGTCATGACTTTAGCACTGCGATGTAGCTCCTTTGAGCCTTGGTATAAATCAGCCTGTGGCTCAGACGCCATCACTAAGCCTGCTACCTCAGATAACTCGGGACGCGCTTGTGCAGAGGAATCCGTTTTACTCGCGGATTGAATTTTAGAAGCTGGCTGATTTTTAGAAGTAGATTGGGGCTGACTTTGTTTCGCACTGTCTTTGGATTCTTGCGCACAACCACTGATAATAATCGCACTAATCACGATGGCTAAGGCGCTGCTAGTAAGTTGTTTATGGGTATTGTTCATGGTTATTCCTCTAATCTATCGACTGATTTATTCATATTGGCCGCATCAACAAAGTGACCTTGCATACAGCTAATAACGAGCGCGATAAGTAAAAGGGTTATTTATATACAATGTGTTTAAGTAGTTTTCGTATTTAGAAACTGAGTGTTAGCCTCAAGAAACACTGAAATGCAGCCAACAGAGCACGGCTTATGCTATTATCTAGCACCTTTTTTATCGCCTTAATATTGACGTTAACCGCCGCTGTACCCTACTGAGCGAGTTAACTAAATATACTAATAGAATAAGTACGTTAAGGAGTTAACATGCAAGCCCTAGTTGCTGTTGTAATGGGTTCGAAAAGTGATTGGCCGACAATGGAAGCCGCCGCTGAGATTATGGATAAGTTACAAGTGCCTTATCATGTTGAAGTTGTTTCAGCTCACAGAACACCAGACAAGCTAATGGAATTTGCAAGTTC
>NZ_PJAP01000488.1:0-6055 GCF_002836795.1 Shewanella sp. 11B5
CAACGAGTAGAGCGGTAACAACGAGTAGAGCGGTAACAGCGAGTAGAGCGGTAACAGCGAGTAGAGCGGTAACAGCGGAAAAGTACAAGAAGCGTGTTTGGGTGTTTTTTGTTCAACACCTCTTAGGTTAAGTAATTTTTTACCTTTTGTGTAAATAAGCCTTGCTCTAGAACCTTTGCACAGGCATAGTTGCTTTTAAGGTGTAATGGTGTAGCGTTACAAAAATACAGATTGTATTGTCTAATACCTAAAAATCAAATCTATTAGTGACCTTTGGTCTGTCGTCAAAAGAGAGTGATAAGTATGCAACAAGATACCATTAATAATGTGCACATCAGTTCAGAACAAGTGCTAGTGACTCCAGCAGAGTTAAAGCAAGAACTTCCATTATCAACTCATGCTTATCAATATATTCTAAATGCTCGCAAGCAAGTCTCAGATATTGTCCACAAACGTGATAATCGCGTGCTTGTGGTGACGGGGCCATGTTCTATTCATGATATTGCAGCGGCAAAAGAGTATGCATTAAAACTGAAAAAGTTACATGATGAACTCAGTGATGACTTCTACATCTTAATGCGCGTGTATTTCGAAAAGCCTCGCACAACGGTCGGCTGGAAAGGGTTGATTAATGACCCTGATATGGATGAGTCATTTGATGTCGAGAAAGGACTCAGAATGGCTCGAGAACTCATGATTTGGCTTGCTGAACTTGAATTGCCTATCGCGACAGAAGCGCTGGATCCGATCAGTCCACAATATTTGTCCGAGCTAGTTACTTGGTCTGCAATTGGCGCAAGAACCACAGAGTCGCAAACTCATCGAGAAATGGCTTCAGGTTTGTCGATGCCTGTTGGTTTTAAAAATGGCACAGATGGTAAGTTGGAAGTGGCTATTAATGCATTAAAATCAGCTGCCAGCAGCCACCGCTTCATGGGCATTAACCAAGAAGGTCAAGTTTCATTATTGCAAACAGCCGGTAACCCAGATGGGCACATTATTTTGCGTGGCGGGTTAGCGCCTAACTATGATGCTGACAGTGTTGCTCAGAGTGAAGCACAAATTCATAAAGCCAAACTCAGTGCTCGTTTAGTCGTTGACTGCAGTCATGGTAATTCATCAAAAGATCATCAACGTCAAAAAAACGTTTGCGAAGATGTATTTAACCAAATTGAAGCAGGTAATAAATCTATCATCGGTGTTATGCTTGAAAGTAACCTCAATGAAGGTAATCAGAGTTCAGATAAACCGTTAGCAGAGCTAAAGTATGGTGTTTCTGTCACTGACGCATGCATTGATTGGGAAACTACCGAAACCATTTTAAGACAAGGCGCTAACCAGTTGTCTGCAGTATTACCAACGCGTTTTGAGACGCTGCAGGTTGTTAACGGTTAATGGATAAACAGATGAATGAAAAAACCACAGCAGGCTTAGAGCATCTTCGTGATTTAATTGATGGCGTTGACCAACAATTACTGCATTTATTACGTAAACGTCTCGATTTAGTGGCGCAAGTTGGTGCCGTAAAACATGCGGCTGGTGTACCTATTTATGCCCCACAGCGTGAAGCATCGATGTTAGCTAAACGTCGAGACGAAGCACAAAAAATGAATGTCTCACCACAGTTAATCGAAGATATTTTACGTCGACTTATGCGCGAATCTTACCTAAATGAAAAAGATGTTGGGTTTAAGCAGATTAAGCAAGATCTGGGTCATGTGGTCGTTGTGGGTGGTCAGGGCAAACTGGGACAGTTATTTAGCCAAATGTTGGTTCTTTCTGGTTATGAAGTTAAAAGTATAGATAAAAATGATTGGCAAGATGCCGCCGCCATTTTTGATGGCGCAGGATTAGTGATTGTTACCGTACCCATAAATGTGACGTGCGAAGTGATCCGCGACAAGTTAACGCAGCTACCTGAAAATTGTATTTTAGCTGATCTCACCTCGATTAAAGAAGCACCTTTAACGGCTATGTTAGCGGCACACAAAGGCCCTGTAGTAGGTCTGCATCCTATGTTTGGCCCTGATGTTGGCAGTCTTGCTAAACAGGTGGTGGTAGTGTGTCATGGTCGTCATCAAGAAGCGTATAAATGGTTACTACAACAGATTGAAATTTGGGGGGCACGTATAGTTGAAGCTGAAGCAGAGCGTCATGATAAAGCGATGCAGCTAGTGCAGGCTATGCGTCACTTTTCAACATTCGTGTATGGCGTCAACTTGTGCAAAGAAGAAGCTGATATTGGTAACTTATTACAGTTTAGCTCACCGATTTATCGTTTAGAGTTAGCCATGGTCGGTCGTTTATTTGCTCAAGATCCGGAGCTTTATGCCGATATAATTTTTGCTCAACCAGGTAGTCAACACGCTATTAGTGATTATCTTGATAATTATCGTGATGCATTAACAATGTTGCAAACGGGTAATAGGCAAGCCTTTGTGGAGCAGTTCCAGCGTGTCGCTAAATGGTTTGGTGATTTTGCGCCGCAGTTCCAACACGAAAGCCGCGCCATGTTGCAATCTGTTAATGATATGAAAGCTGGATAGCGTTAAGTGAAGCATTATTAATTGAACTAAATATTGCCAAATAGTGACACAAAGCTTATGTTTAATTAACACCGTCGCCAAATAACGCAGTGTTAGCTCAATAAACTTAGTTACCTTTGGAGGTTACCCCATGTCGATGATGCCATCGAATATGCTACCTGTTCAACAGGTTGAAGATAATTCCTTAGGGCATTTTCTTTACGGTTTAATGAGCGCTTTTCCATTATTTTTTGTGCCAGTATTATTGAGTTTTTGGCTTAATTTAATCCAAAAGAACGTCAATCCAGATTCTGTATTGGGTAGCCATCTACGTTGGCAACGCATGAGTATTATTGGCCTCTGCCCATTTTTTATTGCAGGATATTGGCTTAGCCCATTATGGCTGAGTTTACCTATGTATTTACTGGGTGTTAGCTGGTTCAGTTATCGTATTTTTAAAGGCTGGATAAGTTTAAATGATGGCCTAGCAGTATAATTATTGAGTAAACTTGAGTAACTAATTACCTTTTACAATTGCGAGTCATAAAAATGCCGAGAATGTTCTCGGCATTTTTATGTGTGTCATTCTTGGTTATTTAATCGTTACTTTGCTTGGTATAAACCATGAATAATTTCAGCTTGCGATACTCCATCCTGATGTAACAATATAATTCCATCAGCATTAAGTTGCTTAACGGCATTTGCGTGAGTATTTAGCAGTGCAGCATTAATGCTGAAGCTGGTGTTAACGATGACGGGTAAATGGCTGCGAGATTTCACTTCAACTAATCCGGCCAAATCGAGGCTTAACTGCTCTGGGTGCGTGAAACTGCGTACACCTGATTCGCATAGCCCGAGCTGTTGATTTCCGTGGCTAAGGACTGTATCGGCAGCTTGTAGCCAATCATCAATACTAGCCATGGTATTTCTTTCTAATATTACCGGTAAATTGACGGAACCAATTAAGGTTAACATGTCTGGGTTATACATTTGTTTACCACTTAATATCAGCATATCTGCTAATTGGCTCGCAATGATAAATTCTTGTTCTTGGTCTATTTGCATTACACATAATAAACCGGCTTGTTCAATGACCTGTGCATGCTGCTTTAATTGTTGTTCATTGAGTTGTTGTTTTAAATCATTGAGCACAATAGCTTGAAAGCCTGATTCTTTGATGTGCTTTGCTTGCGTAGCCAGTTCGGTATTATCTATCGGTAAGTTAATTTGTTGTAATGCGCTAAATTGTCCTGCACCTATTTGTAAGTGCTGGCAAAACAATTGAGTATCTTGTGATTTATAGTCGCGTGAATGCTTAGCTTGGCTATGGGGTACCGTCTTGATTGGCTCTTGTTTAGAGCTACCGGGTTCAATTAATAACTGAGCTTGCGATAATTGTGTCGGTTTAACAGTTTCACAAGGATAACAACCTAATACTTTGATAAAACGTGTAAGGCGCTCTAACTCTTTAATTGCTTGTTGTACTTCGGTAGTCGCTAAGTTGCCATCAATATCGAGGTAAAACATCTCCTCCCATGGTGTCCCTGGTATCGGACGAGATTCTAACTTACTCATATTCAAATTATGAGCTTTAAGTACCAGTAGTGCTTCCACTAATGCTCCAGGTTTCTGTCCTGTTGCCATGATCAAGGTGGTTTTTGCTGGCAGCTGAGAAGGCACCGCAGAAGCTTTTCGAGCGACAACGATAAAACGACTCTGATTGATTTTTTGGTTTGCCAAACCTTGTTCCATTGCAATTAATTGGTATAACGCTCCGCCTTCAGCACTGCCTATTGCTGCGACAGTGCTGTTGTCTGCCTCGACAACTTTTGTCATAGCTTCAGCACTACTAGAACAATATTCAAGTTTGATATGTGGGTGCTGACTTAAATAGCGGCTGCACTGACTGATTGGTTGTGGATGAGCGTAAATAGTCTTGATATCAGATAGTTTACTGTTAGGTTTAGTGAGTAAGCAATGGCTCACTTCAATAGTCGTTTCGCCCACAATCGATAGCGTTGTATGTTGAAGTACGTCATACACTTCATTGATAGATCCTGAAGAAGTATTTTCAATTGGTAAAAAGCCATAATCGGCATGACCTGATTCGACGGCATTAACGATTTCATCAAAACTTTTACACCCAAAATCTAGCATTTCCACCTGACGGCGTGAGCAGTAACGGCTTGCCGCTAAGTAAGAGTAAGAACCCCTTGCACCTAAATAAGCCACAGTATATTGCTGCTTTTGAGTGTCTGGGTTTGCTCTACCATGAAGATACGTTTGCTGAAATAACACTGAGTCTTCAATAATGCTTTGATAAAGCGATATCACAAAGTGCGCATCAAGTCCTTGGTCACGCCCTTGCTGCACAAGTCTTTCAAGTAGCTCTTTCTCTCGTTGTGTATCTCGAATAGGTCTAACATCAACTTCTTTGCTGCGTGCAACATTTAGGCTCAATTGGCGGCGCTGAGATAGTAACGCTAATAAGGATTTATCCAGTGCAGTTATCTGTTCGCGAGTTTGACTTAACTCAGGTGGTTTTTGCATATTGACCTCAATGTGACGCTACATACTGGCGCATGACTAGATACGGCAGAGTTTATAAGACAAAAAAGCCTCCCAGTTGGGAGGCTTTAGAATTTTCATTTTCGTTTTTACACAGAAAATCCGCCTCCAGGGGTGGGCTGAATAAAAAAGAAAATAAAAAGGCTGAATATTTTTTTGTTCATGAAGTAAAACTAAAGCTCTGACAGGCGACTGTCAATGTAAATTTACTCATCAAGGCTTGAGTACTGGATTATAGACAAAAGAAAGCGCACCCGAAGGTGCGCTGGTGAGAGAGAAATAATATCAAGCGGCGTTTTCCTCCTTATAGACATACTCAAATTCGCTTTCAGTATCATTTGGTAATGATACATGGCGTTGAGCCTGGGGTTTATGGGTCAGGCGATTTAGCTGTTTTTCCAGCTTTTGTCCCATTGCAGTAATTGCTGCGTATAGGTTTTCACTTTTTGCCTGGGCGAATAAATCTCCACTAGGTAATCCAACTGATGCCTCTATTTTAATTAACTGCTTTTCTTGAGTAATAATGATGTGCGGGTTAATTAATTGAATATCATGTCGACTTAATTTTTCTAATCGTCCTTCAATACGTTCACGGATAAGGGCAGTGACTTCAAGTTGTTTGCTAGTGATTTTCAGCATATTTAGAACCTTCTTGTTGTTTGCTTAACTTCAGATTACCAAGGTTAACCATAAAAATAGTGATCTGCATCACACTTTTGTTGACTGTAAATGTCGAGTGCTGCATATTTGATCTCTTAGACGTTTTGAGTAAAAAAGGTTTAAAATATGCTTGTAATGCTGTGAATATAGGCCCATATTTGAATGGATAAGTTAATACTTAATTAGCTTTGTTGAAGTTTTTTTATACAATTTAAAACACGATTTTGTATGGATTGGTCTTATTCTCAAATACTCTACACATGCCCCTTTATTCTCTTTGTAAAGTAAAGGTTCTTTCATTG
>NZ_PJAP01000277.1:0-12249 GCF_002836795.1 Shewanella sp. 11B5
TGTTGAGCCAATCAGCAAGAGCGTTGCCTGCCGAGCGTCGTTTTGATGTATCAGCCAATGAAGTTGATGCGAGAGTTTTTTTTCCCAGCTTAGTAAAAGACACTCCATTGAGTGTCGCGGTACATCCTGATGTACAAGGTAAAATTTCTCTATCTTTAAAGGCAGTAACTTTGTCTGAAGCCATTCAAGTTGTTGAAGACATTTATGGATACGAAGTGAATCGAGAAGGTCGTATTTTACGTGTATTCCCGTCGGGTATGAGAACCGAAACTTTCCCCTTGAATTATATCTACATGCAACGAGAAGGGTTGTCCTTAACCTCCGTTAGCTCAGGGCGCATTTCAGACCAAAACAATAATTCAAGCAATGGCAGTAACAATAGTAATAGCAACAGCAGTAACAGTAGTTCGAATAGCAATAGTAGCAATGGAAATTCGAACAGCAGTGACAATACCAATGGTACGTTTATTCGTTCAACAACCAAGACCGATTTTTGGGGCGAGCTACAAGCCACATTAATGTCAATAATGGGTGAAACCGGTGGCGGACGACAAGTTGTGGTAACCCCTCAAGCTGGGCTTGTTACTGTTCGAGCTTTCCCTGATGAGTTACGCCAAATTCGAAGTTTCTTACAAATAGCCGAAAGCCATCTACAGCGCCAAGTGATTTTGGAAGCGAAAATTATAGAAGTCACTTTATCTGATGGTTACCAACAAGGGATCCAGTGGGAAAATGTCCTAGGTCATGCAGGCAGTACCAACATTGATTTCAGCACTTCTGCAGGACAAGGGTTAAGTAATGCGATTACGTCTGCAATTGGCGGTGTAACCTCGATTAATTTCACCGGAAGTGATTTCAGCACAATTATTAACTTGCTCGATACCCAAGGTGATGTTGATGTACTTTCAAGCCCTCGTGTTACCGCTTCTAATAACCAAAAAGCGGTAATTAAGGTGGGCAATGACGAATACTTTGTTACCGATGTATCCTCAACGACTGTAGCGGGTACCACTCCGGTAACGACGCCGCAGGTTGAACTAACGCCATTTTTCTCTGGTATTGCGTTAGATGTAACCCCGCAGATTGATGAATATGGCAATGTAATATTACATGTTCATCCGTCGGTAATCGATGTGACCTCACAAACTAAAGAAATTAAAATTAGTGATTCAACATTAGAACTGCCTCTTGCTCAAAGTGAGATCCGTGAGTCGGATACCGTTATCCGCGCTGCATCTGGTGATGTGGTTGTTATTGGTGGCTTAATGAAGAGTGAGAACATTGAAACTGTATCAAAAGTACCGTTATTAGGTGACATTCCTTTTCTGGGGGAAGCGTTTACCAGCCGTACTAAATCTAAAAAGAAAACTGAATTGATTATTATGTTGAAACCGACTGTTGTTGGTGGAGACACATGGAAGGATGAATTAAAGCGTTCACAAGATTTAATCGAGCGTTGGTATCCTTCTAAATAGCGACCGTTGGCGGTAGATAATTGACGATTAAAAATAGCGGTCGAAATTGATAAGGGATAGCCAGTAATTATGTATTTGCAGCATTTTGGCTTAAGTCAGTTGCCGTTTACGCTTACCCCAAATACAGGTTTCTTTTTTGGGTTATCACCGCATGTGGAAGCATTGCAAGTACTGCAAACAGCATTACAAACAGGCGAAGGTTTTATTAAAGTCACTGGTGAAGTGGGTACAGGTAAAACCTTAGTTTGTCGTAAACTGTTGAATGATTTACCGACTCAATATCATTGCGCTTTCTTACCTAATCCCTATTTGAATCCTAAAGAGTTACGCTTGGCTGTAGCGGGCGAACTCGGTTTAGCATTGCCGAACAAATTAGATCAACAACAACTGACAAGGCTGATACATGAGCGTTTGTTAGCGTTAAATCATCAAGGCTTTCACGTAGTGTTAGTGTTAGATGAAGCGCAATCGCTACCAGATGAAAGTATTGAGGCGTTAAGATTATTTACCAATTTAGAAACCGAAAGTCGTAAATTATTGCAAGTGGTGTTGTTTGGCCAACCAGAATTAGATCAACGTTTGGCACAACCCAAGTTTAGACAGTTAAGACAACGTATTACCTTCAGTTATGACTTACGTCCGTTAACATGGGATGAAATACAAGCTTATATTCATTACCGCCTTGCTGTTGCGGGTTATCAAGGGCCTGAGTTGTTTTGTACCGCGGATATTAAACGCATTGCCAAAGCCGCTCGAGGCATCCCGCGTTTGGTGAATATATTGGCGCATAAGAGCTTATTGCTATGTTATGGCCAAGGTAAAAAAAAGGTGACGTCTCAACATTGTCTGGCTGCAATAACGGATACAGAAGATATTAATTTACAACATAAAGTAGGGTTTTCTCGTGTCAGCATACTGATAATTATGTTGCTTGTAACAGTGATGGTGGTTATTGGGTTCAATGGTGATAATTGTTGTGGTGAATGGATGACACAAATAGGCGAGATTAAATGAGCGTGATTATCAAGATGTTGAAAGATTTAGAGCAGCATCAGCAACCCGGAACAGACAAACCACCGGTGCAACCCGCAGGTGAATTTGTGCGCCCTCAAATTCAGTATCAATCCGTTGCTAAATCTCGCTCACCATTGATTGGCTTTATTGTTGTTGCCGTACTATTGATCCCTACATTGTGGTTTGGTGTATCTATGTACCGCCAAGCCAATATTCAAATGGCCAATGAGCCAACAGCTAGCAATACATCGGTTACCGAAGATACTCAGTCATCGCTGGCGAGTCAGCCACAAGGTAATGGTGTTGCTGTTGATCATAAGTCTACTCAAATCTCAACTGAAGTACTAACCCAAGCACCAGCTCAAACGCTAAATCAAGTACCTATTCAAGCGAGCACGCCAGAAATCACTGCTGAGGTTATTGAACCAACGGATCGCATATCTGAGCTTGAACTATCCGAAGTGAGCACTGCATCAGTCGTTAAAAACGAAACCGTCAACACACAAGCAGTACTAGCTTCAACCGTAGGCGCAGAGAAGCCCAATAATTCGGTAGATCATAATTCACAGAATATGGCTTCACTGCTGAATACTGAACTCACTCAAGATCAAATCACAGCGCAAACATCTCGCTTCTTACCCGCAGAAATCCCTGCTGCAGCAAAAACTGTTGATATGAGCGTTAACGAAGTGGTGCTTTCCAAAACGCAAATGGCGCAGCTGCAATATCGCAAAGCGATGGATGCTGAGCAAGCGCAACGTCTGGACGATGCGGCGGGTTACTATTTAGAAGCCATTATTTTACAACCGAGTTTACATAAAGCTCGTAAGCAATTAGTCGACATTTATTTTGCGCAAAATAATCCAACAACTGCGATGAGATTACTCGAGAGTGGGATCAGTATGTTTCCGCAACAGTGGGAGTTTTATGTGATTTTGTCGCAAATTCAAACCGCAATTAAAGCTTATGATGAAGCCTTAACAACGGTGGCGATGATCCCAGATAGCTCATCGTGGGCTCGTGATAAGTGGATCGCACAAACGGATTTGGCACAAAACTCTAAAAACTTTGCTTTAGCTGAGGAAGCTTACCGAAACTTATTGGTATCTGAGTCGACTCAATCTCGCTGGTGGATGGGGCTAGGTTATGCGCTCGATTCACAACAAAAATATCCACAAGCCGCGCAAGCTTACCGATCGGCATTAAGCTATGAAGGGTTATCAACTTCAGCCATGACATTTATTGAACAACGTTTAGATCAGCTAGGAGAAAACCGATGAAGCCTAAGTTAAAGATGCGGTTAGGAGATCTTCTTGTTCAAGAGCTGATTATTACTGACACCCAATTACAGCAAGCATTGGCGGAACAGCGCAATTCAGGTAAAAAGCTCGGCCGCACCTTAATTGATTTGAAGAGTATTACAGAAGACCAGTTACTTAAGTTTTTATCTCAACAACTTAATTTACCGTACCTCGATATTAGTCGTCGTCCGATAGCCGCTGAAGTGGTGAATATACTCCCCGAAGTACAAGCGAGGCGCTATCGAGCATTAGTGGTGGAAAGTCATTCCGACCATGTGTTAGTTGCTATGAGCGACCCTGCCGATTTGCAGGCTATCGATAATATTGAAGTGTTAGTTGCCCCTAAACAGTTGATGATTGCGGTGGCGCCAGAGCAACAATTACTCGATGCGTTTGATAACCTTTATCGCCGTACTGGGCAAATCGCTGAGATTGCCGGCAAGCTTGATGAAGAATATGCCGCAGATGACATGTTCGATTTGGCTAATTTGACTCAAAGCGACAGTGATAATGAAACCACGGTGGTGAAGTTATTGCAGTCAATTTTTGAAGATGCGGTGCAAATGCGTGCGTCAGATATTCACATTGAACCTGGCGAAAAAGTATTGCGGATCCGTCAGCGTATTGATGGCCAATTACATGAAAACCTCCTCAGTGAGGTTAATATTGCTTCTGCTTTAGTGTTACGACTTAAGTTAATGGCAGGACTGGATATTTCAGAAAAACGTATGCCACAAGATGGCCGTTTTCATATGGAAATAAAAGGTCATAAAATCGACGTGCGAATGTCGACCATGCCGATTTATCATGGTGAGTCAGTGGTGATGCGTTTATTGGATCAAACCACAGGTTTACGTACGTTAGATGAAACTGGTATGCCACCGCATATTGTGGCACGTATTCGTAAACAGATTAAACGCCCTCACGGTATGTTGTTAGTCACAGGGCCAACAGGTAGTGGTAAAACGACTACCCTGTACGGTATTTTAAGTGAGCTTAACACTGCCGATAGAAAGATTATCACTGTAGAAGATCCAGTTGAGTATCAATTACCTCGAATTAACCAAGTGCAAGTCAATCACAAGATTGGTTTAGACTTTTCTAACGTATTGCGTACTACACTTCGTCAAGATCCCGACATTATCATGGTGGGAGAGATGCGTGACCAAGAGACCGTGGAAATTGGCTTACGAGGTGCGTTGACTGGTCACTTTGTATTATCAACTTTGCACACTAATGATGCGGTTACCAGTGCGTTGCGATTACTTGATATGGGGGCGGCAAGTTATTTGGTCGCTAGTGCGCTGCGGGTCATTATCGCTCAACGTCTTGTTAGGCGCGTTTGTCACAATTGTGCCGTGGATTATCAACCAACAGCAGCTGAACGCAGTTGGCTTGTAAGTGTGACGAAAAGAGATATTAGCAGCGCCACCTTTAAAGTGGGGAGTGGTTGTCAAACCTGTAATGGTTCTGGTTATCGCGGTCGAATTGGTATTTTCGAAATACTTGAACTTGACGAAAATATGATAGATGCCATGCGAACAGGTAATCCGCAAGATTTTGCCCGTGCAGCACTGCGCAGTCCTAACTTTATTCCCCTCGCGCATTCTGCGATGGAGTATCTATTCCTTGGCACGACAACACTCGAAGAAGTGTCAAAACTGGTTGAAGATGTCAGTGAATCAAAAGTGCCTTTATCGGAAGATATCGTTAGTCAACAAGATATTGGGTTATAACAATGCCAATATATCAATATCGAGGACGTAATTCACAAGGGCAGGCGGTCAGTGCGCAGCTTGAGTCTGCTAATGAAAGTTCTGCGGCAGATGCATTGCTTTCTCGTGGGATTATTCCGCTAGAATTACGTGAAGTGAAAACGAAGCAATCTTTTTCGATGAGCTTATTTCAAGGCAAAGTGTCGCTGGAAGAATTGCAAATTTTTAGTCGACAAATGTATTCGTTAACGCGTTCAGGTATCCCTATTTTAAGGGCTATTGCTGGCTTATCTGAAACGACCCATTCCGATCGAATGAAAAAAGCCTTAGATGATATTTCTGAACAGCTGACGTCGGGAAGACCGTTATCTTCGGCAATGAATCAACATCCAGATATATTTGATTCGTTGTTTGTATCGATGATCCATGTTGGTGAGAACACCGGTAAGTTGGAAGATGCCTTTATCCAGTTGTCTGGTTATATCGAGCGAGAACAAGAAACTCGTCGACGAATTAAAGCTGCAATGCGTTATCCGATGTTTGTTTTGATTGCCATTACCATAGCGATGGTTATTTTGAATATTATGGTGATCCCTAAATTTGCCGATATGTTCTCTCGTTTTGGCGCTGAATTACCTTGGGCGACAAAAATATTAATCGGCACGTCTAATCTATTTGTTAATTTTTGGCCTCATATGATTGTGCTATCAATCGGCATCATAGTTGGGATTCGATATTGGCATCACTCTGAAAAGGGCGAGAAGCAATGGGATTTATGGAAGCTGCACATACCCGTTATTGGATCTATTATTGAACGCTCAACCTTGTCGCGTTACTGCCGCTGTTTTTCGATGATGCTCAGCGCGGGAGTCCCGATGACCCAAGCACTCAGTTTGGTAGCAGATGCGGTCGATAACGCATATATGCATGACAAAATAGTCGGTATGCGCCGGGGTATTGAATCAGGTGAGTCAATGCTAAGGGTATCAAATAGCAGCCAACTATTTACCCCATTGGTATTGCAAATGGTTGCTGTGGGTGAAGAAACCGGTCAAATAGATCAGCTGCTCAATGATGCCGCTGATTTTTATGAAGGCGAGGTTGATTACGATTTAAAAAATCTCACCGCAAAACTCGAACCTATTTTAATCGCATTTGTTGCTGGCATTGTATTGATATTGGCACTGGGTATTTATCTTCCTATGTGGGATATGCTGAATGTGGTAAAAGGCGGTTAGCAGAGCATGCAACAAAGAAAGCAAACAGATCATTGGATATCGAGATGTTGAGCCAGCAAAAAGCGGATGGTGATCTGCTTAAAGTCTATGGTCGGGTTATTGCTATTGTTGTGGTGTTAACGCTGCTGGCTATTTTTGGTGGGCGTTATGTCAATACTACTTCAAACATAGGTGGGCGTGGTTTAGAGTTTGAACATAATCGTTTTTTGAATGTCTTAGCTATGGTGCATAGTCAATGGTTAGCTTCTGGCCGACCACATAAAATGCAGTTGTCCTGGCATCATATGGCATCGAATGTAGCATCGAGTAAGGTAAGCAATGACAATGCTGTATTACAAGATGCTGCGAGTAAAATAGATGCTATAGATACTGATTTGGTTGGCACCGATAATTGGATTTCTATGTCTGATCAAGGTTGGCCAACCATTGATACTAATGATGTCCAAGGTTGTGAGCAACTGTGGGGCCATTTATTGGCAACTAATGTTCAAGAGTTAAATATAGCGGTAGATTATCAGTCTGATGAGAACATTTGTCGCTATCATTCAGGTAATGAAGCCAGTTTAAGTTATCAACTACAAACAGGAAGAGTTATTTTTTTGATGAGTGACCGATAAAGTTTGTGCCATTAGTGTTAAATTTTTAATAAGCTGCTAATATTAGTGAAGTTATAGCTGAATCAGTATTATTTCCTGTTGTAGGCGCTATAGATAAGAGTGAGTTATTATGAAATTGAAACAACAAGGTTTTTCATTGATCGAGTTGGTCATTGTTATTGTCATCCTCGGTTTATTAGCCGCTACAGCGATCCCGCGTTTTTTAAATGTAACCGATGATGCTGAAGACGCCAGCGTTGATGGTGTTGCTGGTGGTTTAGCCACAGCAGTGAGCTTTGTACGTGCACAATGGGAAGTTGATGGTCGTCGTAACAACAGCGTTATTTTAGATGGTACTAGCGTATCACTCGATACACGTTTTGGTTTTCCAACTGGCACAACCAATACTGATGTTACCTCAATGACAAACGAAACATGTCAGGAAGTATTTGATTCAGTTTTGCAAAATGCTCCAAGAAATGTACTGTTCGATCAAGACGCCCGTAAACATCGTTATACCGTAAGAATGCAAAATGGTGTCGGCGGTTCATCTACCAGTATTGATGGTCAAACAGTTACAGGTCTAGATTTGTGTGTTTATCATCAAGTAGCTACTTTAGCGCTAAATCAGACTTCGGGTGTCGCAGATCCTGCGCCTGATTTAGACACGGTTGGTGCTAACGGTGTAACATATAATGCAGGTACAGGTCAGGTCGTATCATTTACTAACAACTAATTTGATTTATCACTGTCCGCAGTGATGTTGGTTTACCCATTTATTTTCTATAGAGGTTATTTAATATGCAAAAACAACAAGGTTTTACATTAATCGAATTAGTGGTTGTGATAATTATTCTAGGTATTTTAGCGGTTACGGCAGCGCCGAAGTTTATTAACTTGCAAGGTGATGCGCGCGCGTCAGCATTATCAGGAATGAAAGCGGCAATTCAAGGTGCAAACACTTTAGTTTATTCAAAAGCGGCTTTAGCTGGTGAAGAGAAAAAAGCTAAAGATAATGCTACACCACCTTCTGTTGTTCTTGGTACAGGAACTCCAGCAGTTACACAGTTTGGTTATTTACAAGGTTTGCAAGCAGAACTTGAAAATGCGATGGATGTGACTTTTAATGTAGGTACTAGCGCATTAGACCCTACAATTGCTACAGATAATGATGCTGATTGGACTATCTTTGTTGATACCGGTGTTGCTACTATTTGGCAAGTTGGCGCTCCAGCTACCTGTACTCTAATCTATACAGAGGCAGCAGACGCAACGACCATTCCAACATATGAAGCAACAACAGATCCTGATCTTTGTTAAAGAGCTTTTAATTAAAAATAAAAAGCCTGCTTTAAGCAGGTTTTTTTATAAATTTTATTTATAGCAATCAGATCTGACATTAGAATAAACAGACAATATCACCTATGTTTGCGATACTGAATGCGTTAATATAAGTTATTGACACCATTATGGTTTAATGAATATTGAACGTTAATAATGTGCATCAGGTTGAATGAGGACATCATCATAGTGAATCGACAACATCATATTCAAGCCGGCTTCACCTTGGTTGAATTGGTTACCACCATGATTGTGATTGGTATTATAGCCGTGGCGGTGTTGCCGCGTTTGATGTCTGATTCATCTTTTAGTGCCTACAGTTTACGCAGTGAATTTATCAGTGAGTTACGCCAAGTCCAACTTAAAGCCATTCAAAATACCGATCAATGTTATCAAATTGATGTGACATCAAGCGGTTATACGTTACGCCATTTTAGCGGAAGAGCCGCTAGCTTATGTACAAACCAAGTACGTATAGAGCAACAACAAACCTTCAGTGGCAATGCTCATATCGCCTTGGCCAGTAATGCTAGCCAAGTGTTTTCGATTACCTTTGACAGCTTAGGTCGCATGCTGTCTCCAGCGTGTGCAGGTCATTGTTTTAATGTAGTAGCAGATGAGACCTTAGCCATTGCGGTTGAGTCAGAGGGGTATATTTATGCTCCGTAACATTCAATTTCATCGTTTATCACAACCTACTCGTGGTTTTACTTTAATCGAACTTGTCATTGGTATGATGGTGATCGGCATTGCGATAGTGATGCTCACCAGTATGCTATTTCCTCAAGCAGATAGAGCTGCATCGACATTACAAAGAGTACGTTCGGCAGAATTAGCTCATTCGGTAATGAATGAGATCTGGGGTAAACGATATGATCAAAATACTAATCCTAATGGTGGTATTCCGGCGTGTAATGCACCTACAGGTATCGCTTGTACAACAGAGTCAGCATTAGGCCTAGACGGTGAAAGCCGAGACACGTTCAACGACGTTGATGATTATCATGGCTTGGATGAAACCGATAACATGCTCGACTCTAGCCAAACGTATACCCAAGCTTATCCTCGCTATCAGTTGCAAGTGTCAGTTGAGTATCTTGACGCTGCGACGAAGGGACAAAAATTAATTACCGTTGCAGTAACAACGCCTGCCAATGAAGTGATCACTTACCAAGCGGTAAGGAGTAACTACTAATGCCTTTACGACGAGGATTGAAAGCTGCAGGTTTTACCTTAATTGAAATGGTTACGGTCATTTTAATCTTAGGGATTATTATTGTTGGTATCAGTAGTTTTGTGATTTTTGGCACCCGCATTTTTGTTGAATCAAGTGCGGTAGATCAGGTGCTCAGTCAAAGCCGTTTTGGTATCGAGCGTATGACCCGAGATATTCGGCGTGCAGTGCCCAATAGTGTGCGGGTACTTACCGCAACCGATGGCAGTTATCAGTGTTTGGAGTTACTGCCTATTTCGGCCAGTACTTCTTATCTTGATGCGCCATTTGTGCCTCAATCTGCGCAAAATACTTTAACCGCGATTAAAAGTATTCGTCCCATTAATGCGGCTCAGTCAGTGCTAATTTATCCTTTAACCAATAGCGAAATTTATAATCCTCAAGGGACTATCGCCAAACGATTTATTGTGCAAAGTGTGGCTGAAACAAGTGATCAACTCACCATTACATTAACTCAAAATGTGCGTTTTACTGAGGCCTCACCGTTAAAACGCTTATATGTTGCCGATAGCCCATTAAGCTACTGTTTTGTTAATACAGCTAGCAATGTTGATCTGCTCCTGTACCAAAATTACGGTTATAAGGTCAATCAGCCTGCACCCGCTGCAATGGGCAATGGCGCATTGATGGCACAAAATGTCACTAATGCCTTAACTGTTAATCCCGCGGTGATAATGACTCCATCGACACTGGTGACTAATGCAATTGTGCATTTACAGCCACTATTTAGCGTTAATGGCGAAACATTTCAATATCAACATCAAGTGCAGGTGATGAATGTTCCCTAAGCTGAAATTAACCCAACATTCACAACAAGGTAGCGCACTCATCATTGGTGTGTTTGTGCTAACGGTGATGTTTTTACTTGCCGCGAGTTTGATTCGTATTGTTGGCGATGCTGATGAGTCCGTGAACATGGAAGTGTGGGGCACTCGAGCTTTATTTAGCGCTAATAGTGGCGCCGATGCAGCGCTGGCTGAGTTATTTCCGGTTGGTGGTACTGTGGCAACTTGTACTAGTGTTAGCTCTACATGGACACCGCCAAATAACGCCGTTGGATTCCATAATTGTAGTGTCACCATTAGTTGTAATACCGCTAGCGTTGGCAGTGTTGTTCAATATCGAATTAATAGTTTAGCGGTATGCGAAACAGCTAACTGTGTAGGAAACTCAAACAGTTCAACATGTTTGCGAGTCAGTCGCCAAGTGGAGGTAGAAGCCCGTGGGAATTAATTTCCAGAGACTAAAAGGTAAAGCTTTTTACCTGTTTTTTAAGCTCTTGCTCTGTTTTAGTTTTTGTTTAACAGGCCTCCCTGTGATGGCGAGTTGGGATGGCAGCTTTATAGAAGGGCTTAATGCCCATGGCACTGATGCCACAATTAATTTTTCCGGTGGAGCACTGTTATATAATGCTCCAACCAACGGTCAGTTACCCGCATCTACAATCACAGAGGCTGATAAGTCTTGTGTATCTGATAATAAGGCTAAAAACTGTAAAGCTTCGTCCCCAATAGCAATTATTCCAAATGATCGCCTAGCCTTTAGTTTATGTACTTCTGTGAGTTCTCAACAAATAGGGCCTCCTACAGGGACTCAGCTCAATGTTACTGTTGAACAAGGGGAATATGGCGATATCAAGTTAGAAGGCGGCCCTGATAGAACACTGACTTTCAATACGAACAATGGCATTTATAAAATGAAGTCACTGACAGCATCATCTGGTAAATTAGTGCTATCTTCTGGGCAATACTGGATTGAAACTTTATCGATAAACAATGGTGTGGTATTAGAGTTTCCACCCACAGGTACAGTGACGTTTTTTATTAAAAATGATTATCGGCACTACAATCTAAACTTAGTCAATGACTCTGAAAGATTTATCATTTATACCTATGGCGATTTTGTGCTTAATGGTAATGCTAAACTTAATGCTTATGTCTTTGCAGAGGGTGAAGCGACCATTAGTGGTAGTGCTAATTTGGATGGGGCATTAACGGCAAGCAAAATAAAGTTAGAGGGTAATAGCAGTGTCAATTTTGATGATAGAGTATCTAGTATTACCACTGTTCCTAATTGCACTATTAATACACCTCAGGCGGAATTTCATATTCAATATGGTAAATCTACTGTATCTGGCAGCGGCTCAACATATGTAACATTTGACGCAGCATTTCCCACTGCCGTCACCCCCTTAGTTTTCTTAATGCCAACCACCGAAGAAAGTAATAACGACGGCCCTGCATCAGTATTTATTGATAGTGTATCGGAACAAGGGTTTATCTGGTCAAAAAAAGAACCTGAATCACCTAATAACCGTTATGTAGCATCAAAGGAA
>NZ_PJAP01000489.1:0-6048 GCF_002836795.1 Shewanella sp. 11B5
GGAGTAAATTATCCCTTAATGATGGTAACTCTCGCGTGGATAAACTGATTTCGAGCTGGGGGTTAAACAACCTAAATGCACAGATCATTTGTACTAATCCTGCGTCGGTTAATTCAACTTTCGGTGTAATGCCGCCAGTACATGGACGTAAACGAGGTAGTGAAATACTGTAGCGACTGCGCCAGTAGGTATTTTCCAAGTAATCTAGATGAAAGCCCATAAGTAATGCATCTAAGCGCCAATCATCTAACCCAAGTAATACCCCGAGGCCAATTTTATCGATACCCGCTTTTGCCACTCGGTCAGGGGTATCTAAGCGATAGATAAAGTCTTGTTTTTTGCCGCGAGTATGATGCTGAGCATAAGTATGAGCACGATATGTTTCTTGGTATACCATAACGGCATCAACACCTAGTTTGCCAAGACGCTGATACTGATCAGTCTCCAATGGTTGAACTTCCATTGCCACGTAATTAAAAGCCCTGCTAACTAACGGTAGCACCGACTCAAAATACTCCATTCCAACTTTAGTTTCGTGTTCGCCAGACACCAATAATATAGAATCAAAGCCACGTTGTTTAATAATCGCCATTTCCGCTGCTAGTTCATCACGAGTAAGAGTTTTGCGCTTGACCTTATTGCTCATACTAAATCCACAATAATCGCACTCATTGGCGCACAAGTTTGATAAATATAAGGGTAAGAAAAGGCCGATATTTGCACCAAATCGCTGCCGAGTCAGCTGAGCTGCTTGCTTCGCCATCGGTTCAATGTATGGCATTGCGGCAGGAGATAATAATGCCAACAAGCTATCAAGATTACCGCTTGGATTTTTCAAAGCCAACTCAACGTCTTTGGCGGTTGTTGAATACAACTTCATCGATAATGCTTCGGGGGCTAATTGCGCAAATACGCTTGAATACGTCATACTAGCCCCCCTTACTATTCACTGACTTTGCAAGTGAACTGATTGATGGCTCTGACAAGAATCCGGTCAAAGGACTGGTCGCGTGAGCATGGTTGTTCACGGCCCCTAATCCAGCAAGATAAGCTTGTCTTCCTGTGGCAACCGCATCAGCAAAACATTTAGCCATTTGCTGAGGATTGGCACTACTTGCAATCGCGGTATTCACCAATACTGCAGCTGCGCCCATTTCCATAGCTCTGCAAGCTTGTGAAGGTGCACCAATGCCGGCATCCACTATTACCGGGATATTAGCCTGTTCGATAATAATGCTTAAGAATGTTTCCGTTGCTAACCCTTGATTACTGCCTATTGGACTGCCGAGTGGCATCACCGCAGCGCAACCGACTTCTTCTAAGCGCCTACACAAGACTGGATCAGCATGCACATAAGGCATGACAATATAGCCTTTTTCGCATAAGTGTTGAGCCGCTATTAATGTTTCAATAGGATCGGGCATGAGGTATTTAGGATCGGGATGAATTTCAAGTTTAATCCATTTAGTGCCCAGCATTTCATAAGCGAGTTCAGCGGCAAAAATAGCTTCTTTGGCATTACGCGCACCAGCGGTATTAGGTAGTAATTTAACCCCCATACTTTGCAAAGGACCGAGTAAATTGTCATGGCCGCGAGTCAAATCAATCCGCTTCATCGCTAAGGTGACTAACTGCGAACCAGAACTTGCTATCGCTTGTAACATTGTATTGTGATTTGAAAATTTTCCTGTTCCGGTGAGTAACCGAGACGAAAATTGATGATCGGCTATCGTTAACATCATTAACCTCCAGCAACGGCAGAAAAGACGGTTATATTGTCATCGGCTTGACACACTGCATGCATCCAACGACTTCGAGGCACAACAGTATCGTTGACCACAATGGCCACTCCTTGAGTGGGTAAATCACTCAGTATAAGTAGTTCAGCCAAGTTTAAATTAGCCCGAACTTGTTGCTCGACACCATTGAGGTGCAGAGTTATTACCCCATGGGGATCAGTTTGTGTCATTAGACCGCTCCTGATGATCAGTAAATGGATATTGATGACACACTTCACACTGTGGGTCTTGACTCATGTTGGCATACTGCCAACGTAAATCCTGAGCATTAAATCGATGTAAAACACCGTATTTCGTAAAGGTATTGCAGATGTGCTGCAGGCCCACCAGCGCTTGCATACTGGCTATAATGCCCACGGCGGGCCCAAACACGCCAGCTTGAGTACAATTTTGCATAATGGGTGTATCAAGTGGATATAAACAACAATAGCAACCGCTGTGTGAATGTGGGCTGGAAAAATCAATACAAAATAATTGCCCCTGATATGCACTGATAGCACCACTAACCAAGGTTAACTGATGCTGTACACACAGTTGGTTTATCAATTGCCTCGCACTGACATTATCTGTGCAATCGAACACTACAGGTTTTACCGTAAATCGTTTAACAAGCTGCTTAAAATGCGCTGAGGTAATGGGTTGTGCTAACACGTCGATATTGATTTGAGGGTAAGCATCACTCAGTGCACTTTTTGCAATGTTGACTTTTGCTTTGCCAATATCAGATGCCCTGAACAGTAGTTGCCTTGGTAAATTGGATAATTCCACCACATCATGATCAATTAACAGTATTTGCTGAACACCCGCAGCAGCTAAATAATGCGCCACTACATTTCCTAAGCCTCCTACACCGATGATCACTACAGGGCTATTCATAATGGCAAGCTGCCCTGCTTCTCCAATATCACTCAGTAGCATGGTGCGTGAATACTGAATGTAATCCAGACCAGATAGAGAATTCATACGCCCTCCTGAGGTGAACAGGCTTTTGCTAAAGGTCGGGTAAGCTGCAACCATTTATGATGCAAGGCTCGATACGCTTTCGCAGGATCGTCAGCCATAGCTACCGCTCTAACAACAGCAGCATCACCAACGCCGGTTTCAGCGATCAACTCAAGGTTATTTAGATTTATCCCGCCAATTGCAACAGTAGGATAATGGCGCGCAAATAAACTGGCATAACGTTTAAGTTTGCTGAGCCCTTGAGGCGCGGAAGGCATTTGCTTGGTCGTGGTAGCAAAAATATGCCCAAGAGCAATATATGAAGGCGAACATTGGTGGGCTAACAAGGCTTCAAAATAACTGTGACTCGATAACCCTAACGCCATTCCTGTTGCCGCTATCGCGGTTAAATCTGCAATGACCAAATCCTCTTGGCCTAAATGAACCCCAAAAGCACCGTGTTTAATCGCCAGTTGCCAATGATCATTAATAAACAACTGAGCATGATATTCGCGGCCGAGTTTGATGGCCTCAATGATATTCGCTTCGAGTGTTAATCGTTGCCGATTATCGGTATCGGCATCGGTATTAGTCGCTAGCTTGGCACGATATTGGACCGTCTTGCAGCCCGCTTTTAAGACATTTTTTAATATTCCAAGATCATCTAAAACAGGATAAATCCCCAAGGATTGATGCAGCGCTTTAAAACCATTCAGTGGAGCTGGCTTAAACCGATCTTGAGCGCGATAGTCAGAAGAGACTAACTTGATTGATGGCATCATTTCTAAATCAGCAGGCCAACCAGTACGGGCTAATACACCAGGTCCTTGGCCAAGGCTTACACCTAAAGTGAGTCCCTTATTGACGTAGGCTTTTGCCAGCACAATAGCATCATGGATCACGAAGTTATGGGCAATAAAACACGCTATTGCAGATGATAATGTGCAACCACTGCCATGATTATTAGTCGTTGCTATCCGCGGGTTACTTAGCATAAACACCGCATGACTGTGTGCAAGGCTGACGCCTTTAACGCTTTTACTCACATATACATCTATCGCCTGCTGTTGCTGCCACTGAGCATCACCGCCTTTAGCGAGCACATGACATTTAAATGTATCGGATAACAATTTGGCATCGCGGATCATTTGCTGTTGCTGAGAACCATTGCTGCCGACATCAGCACAATCTTGCGCTAACGCATACTGAGAACATAAACGTTTCAATTCGTGCTGATTAGGCGTTAGTAAATCAATTAAACCAATGAGAGGGCTAAAATCGAGATCGATAGGATTAAAGTGCGCACCACTACTGGCGACCATGACAGGATCAAGCACCACAAAAGGTACCATCATCTGAATAGCACGCATTTGAGCTAAACAGCCAGCTAATATGTCCACCTGTGCTTGGGATGCCAACAGGCCAATTTTAATCGCCACTGGCGGCAGATCGGCAAGTAAACTGCTGAACTGGGCCAACAACATGGATTCAGAAACGGTTTCTACAAGACTCACACTGACTGAGTTTTGCGCAGTTACTGTGGTTATTACGCTACACCCGTGACACGACAAGTCTTGCATAGTTAATAAATCAGCTTGAATCCCCGCACCACCACCACTGTCTGAACCCGCTATGGTCCAGACAATGGGTGGGGTTTGAGTTATGGATTCACTGACAAATGTCGATGAATTCATGGCGATTATTCAACCTCTACCGTTAAGTCAGTATTAACTTGTGCTGCGGGTTTGACATCGTGATAAAGCGCCGAGCCCGACGCTTTGAACTCTGCCGACTTTTGCGCCATCGCTTCGGACGGATTTATGGCTTGAGTCGTATGTAGAGCTTGATAAGCATTAGCCGAAGAGACTTCAATCTTAAGTGCCTCTGCTTGTTGAAGATTCGCGGCATATTCACGCACTTCGTGGGTTATTTTCATCGAGCAAAATTTAGGCCCACACATTGAACAAAAATGAGCCACTTTTGCTGATTCTTGTGGTAACGATTCGTCGTGGTAAGCACGAGCGGTATCAGGATCAAGGCCTAGGTTGTATTGATCTTCCCAACGGAATTCAAAGCGGGCTTTGGATAACGCATTATCACGAACTTGTGCACCTGGATGACCTTTAGCGACATCAGCAGCATGAGCTGCAATCTTGTAGGCAATTAAGCCTTGTTTTACATCTTCTTTGTTAGGTAAGCCTAAGTGTTCTTTGGGGGTGACGTAACACAACATCGCCACGCCATACCAAGCCATCATGGCAGCGCCAATCCCTGAGGTGAAGTGATCATAACCCGGCGCGATATCGGTAGTTTGTGGGCCTAAGGTATAAAAAGGCGCTTCGTCACAAAGGGCCAATTGCTTTTCCATATTGACTTTAATCAACTGCATTGGCACATGACCAGGGCCTTCGATGATGGTCTGCACATCGTATTCCCATGCAATTTTGACCAATTCACCTAAGGTTTCTAATTCCGCAAATTGCGCTTCATCATTGGCGTCGGCAATTGAACCGGGGCGCATACCATCCCCTAAAGACAACGACACATCGTATTGGGCGCAAATTTGGCAAATATCGCGAAAATGTTCATATAAGAAACTTTCTTGATGATGACTTAAACACCACTTAGCCATAATTGAACCGCCACGCGACACAATGCCGGTAAGGCGTTTGGCGGTCATGGGTACATAACGCAATAACACCCCTGCATGAATCGTAAAATAGTCTACGCCCTGCTCGGCTTGTTCAATCAATGTATCTCTAAATACCGCCCAACTGAGGTCTTCGGCAACGCCATTAACCTTTTCTAATGCTTGATAAATCGGCACAGTACCAATCGGCACAGGCGAATTACGGATAAGCCACTCACGCGTTTCATGAATATAACGTCCAGTCGACAAATCCATGACCGTATCGGCGCCCCAACGGGTAGACCACACGAGTTTTTCAACTTCTTCTTCAATCGAAGATGTCACCGCCGAATTACCAATATTGGCATTCACCTTCACCAAAAAATTACGCCCAATAATCATAGGTTCAGTTTCAGGATGGTTAATATTCAGCGGAATAATTGCTCGACCTCGGGCGACTTCATCGCGGACAAACTCAGGAGTGATAAGTTGCCCAATATGTGCACCAAAATTCTCACCTGGGGCTTTTTGAGTCAACACGCTATCGGTTACTTCAGCGCGAGCCATGTTTTCACGAATGGCAATGTATTCCATTTCAGGGGTAATAATACCTTGGCGTGCATAATACATTTGGGTCACGCATTTGCCCTTCTTGGCACGTTTAGGCGCGACTAAGGC
>NZ_PJAP01000490.1:0-6028 GCF_002836795.1 Shewanella sp. 11B5
AACACCGTTAAAGCCATTTTTGGACATCAAATTAGGCATGATGCCGGCGTTAATGAGCGATGATTTACCTGTACCGCTGGGGCCGAGTATTAAGCAAAAGGCTCGGCCAAATTCAACTTGTTTAGTGATACGATTTAATAAGGTGTCAACTTGCTCACTTCGGCCAAAAAATACATTGGAGTCGTTGGTGTCAAATGCGCGTAACCCCGGAAACGGCGAGGCGCCTTGCCATTGTTGGGTAGTGACTTTGGCATGATGACCAATAGGGAATTCAACACTGGCGATGGTGCGATAACCGCGTTTGCGGATGGTTTCTATGTACTGCGGATTAGATGCTTGATCGCCTAATGCTTTACGCAGCTGGGTAATGACTTTATGCAGCGGATTATCGCCAATGGCGATGTTGTTCCAGCAGTGATTAATAATATCGTCTGCTGCCAGTACTTCCCCTTGGTGTTGGCACAGTAAACGCAATACATCCATGGCTTTGGGTTCAAGACTGCGAATAACATCGCCAGACTGAATGCTATTGCTGTGAGGATTAATTTGCCAATCGCCAAAAAAGAAAGTGCTGTCATTCATCTGTAATTAATTTCCGATTGGTTAATCGCGTTAAGTTATAAGCAATAAAGATTACGTCACGATGACTCTTATTGAGAGTCATCTTTAGGCGTACTACTTCTGCTTGTTTGATTGTATCGTGCGACTACGTTAATGGTATTTTTTTGCAATATTTTACAATAAATTTACTTTTTTCTCGACAACGATATCGCGTACGGCATTTGGTTAATGTCGTTGTTCTAGTTGCTTTATTTTTTCTACTATCGATTGATTCACCGGTGTTTTTATACCGTATTTTTTACCAATGCTGACTACGGCACCATTGATGTAATCGACTTCTGTTTTTCGTTTTGCTTGAATGTCTTCCCACATTGATGAGCGTGCTTTGGGATCGATGTCGAGCATTTGTTTAGCGACCAGATTAAACAACCCATTTGGTAGCGATAAAATGGTGGGTAACCAAGCGGGTTTGACCTTGGTGTATTGATGCAATGTAATGTTTGCCGCTTCGCATACTGCTAGCCATTCTTTCATTGCTTTGGCTAAAACTCGGCGATTTTTGTAGTCACTTAATTGCTGTTTAATCGGTAGGTCGGTGACCGCATTTAACGCATTATTGAGATTTAATAATAATTTACCGTAAATCATTGGGGTAAAGTCAGCTTCAATGTCGCAACCAAATCCGTGGCTAACCAGTGCGGATTGAATTGCGATGCTATGAGGGTTTTCTTGCAAGGTAAATACGCCTTCTGTGCCTTTGTGAAACACGCCATTAGGCAGTTGTAACACATTAAACGGCGTGATCCCTTGTAGTAAGCGGTAATGATCGAGCGAGTCTTTAATGCTGTCAAAACTGCCTAAGCCATTTTGCATAAATATAATGCTGCTGTTGTCGTGAGTAATCGCCATTAATTGATTGGCAATACTGCTAACTTGATGACATTTTAAGGTGACAAATACTACATCAAATTTGCCATTGATTGATGATTCTTGGTCGATATCGGTGATCAACGCTTGCGGCATAATCGTTTGTTTTAAGCCGTTATAATCGGTCAAGGTAATACCGTTATTGGCGATGATTTTTTGCTTAATTGCTGGGCGACAAATTAAGCTGACTTGTAACCCCGAAATACATAACTGACCCGCTAAATAACAGCCTGTTGAACCCGCGCCAAAAATTGCAATATTCATTCTATATTCATTCACTGTTTGTTAATGATGAAACGATTTTTTAATCGTTATGTAACACGATATTTTACTCTCTTGTAACATAACAGCATTTTTGGCAGTGTAGAAAACTTAACCAATTAAAATTAAAAAAAGAGTTTCCATGAATAATAATACTATTACCACTATCGCCTTAGCGGTATTCGGATTAACGATGGCATCTACGGCGGTAGAGGCTGCCAATATTAACGTTATTTATGCTGGTACATTATTAACTACGCCAGGCGAGTCTCCTTTAACTCAGCAAACTGTAGTGATAAAAGATGGGGTTATCACTTCTATCACTTCAGGCTATCAGTCTGCACCGGTGGTGGACGAGCATGACAATATTGAGATTATTGATTTAAAAAACAGCTTTGTTATGCCAGGGTTGATGGATATGCATGTTCATTTACAGGGTGAGTTAGGGCCAAATAATGATAGCGAGGTTTTGCGAATGTCGGATGCTGACGTGGCGATGCACAGTGCTTATTTTGCCAAGAAAACCTTGTTAGCAGGTTTCACAACGGTACGAGACTTAGGCGCGAAACCGGAACAGATTTATGCATTACGCGACGGCATTAATAAAGGCTGGGTTGATGGCCCGAGAATTATTGCATCTGGTGGCGTGTCGGTAACGGGAGGTCATGGTGATGTGGATGGCATGAGCCCTGATTTACTTGATAAATTTACCTCTAAGACTATTTGTGACGGACCTTATGATTGCCGCCGCGCGACTCGTCGGGCGATTAAGTTTGGCGCTGATGTGATTAAAATCACCTCTACCGGAGGAGTGTTATCTGACACCAATACGGGTACTGGTCAGCAAATGGACGATGACGAACTTAAGGAAGTTATTGATACTGCGCATGCTTTAGGCCGTAAAGTGGCCAGCCATGCCCATGCTGCCCAAGGCATTAATGCAGCGTTGCGCGCCGGCGTCGACAGTATTGAACATGGCAGTTACGCCGATAAAGAAAGTATTAAATTAATGAAGAAAAGTGGCGCGTTTTTAGTGCCAACATTGTTGGCGGGCGACACGGTAGTGAAAATGGCTAATACCGCAGGGGCTGACTTTATGTCTCCAGCCATTAAAGCTAAAGCAATACGTGTTGGTGGTGACATGATGAACAACTTCAGTGCGGCTTATAAAGCTGGGGTTAACATTGCTTATGGTACCGACAGTGGAGTGTCACATCATGGTGACAATGCTAAAGAAGCAGTATTGATGAGCGAAGCCGGTATGAGCAATGAGGATATTTTAATCAGTGCAACGATTAATTCGGCAAAACTGATTGATATGGCAGATAAGCTTGGCACGCTGCAGGTTGGAAAATATGCCGACATTATTGCGATGCAGAAAAGTCCTCTTGAGCAAATTAAAGCGCTGTTAGATGTGTCATTTGTGATGAAGAACGGAGTTATTTATAAGCGTTAATGTTATTTATTACTTTAAGTCAGTGGTATCGACAATATCTAACCTTAACGCTTGTTTTGTTTTGTTTTGAGGTTAGTTAGCAAAACAGTAGACAGTTTAATCACCGTTTATTAGCGGGAGCTAAGGTTAACTTGACTTGAGCCTCAATATTGTCGATTTCAGCCCGATAATTAGAATCTATATTGTGATATTTCAATAATATGCAGCGTACTTCAAAATTGAATCTTGCATTCATTATTTGATTGTCACAATAGATCTTTTTATACTTGCCCATATTTGCATACGGTATGGTTAACTGTATGTAATAAGAGTATATTGTTCGGTCGGCGTCATCAACATCAATGGCGTATATGGATATAGATGGTAGCTAAGGAATGCTCATGTCGCTTGAAATCGTTGGATTATTAATTTTCATTTTATTGTTAGCCATCGTTTTGTTGCTGTTTCTGAACTTAAACCGATACCGTCAGCAGCAAACTAAAAAGATGATGTTAGATACCTATGAGCTTATCCTTGATCAAGTTGATGCTTATATTTATTTAAAAGACACTCAATGCAAATATGTTTATGCGAATCAACTGACGCTAGATTACTTTGGCGTGACGCTTGAAAAGCTAAAGGGCACTTCAGATAGCGATTACTTTCCCGCGAATGTTGTAGATATATTGCACGTGAATGACACTAAAGTGCTTAATTCTCAAAGCAAACTATCTGACGATATTATTGTTGATACCCCAGCCTCGCTAATTGTATATCACGAAGTTAAACAACCCTTATATAACCACAAAGGCACATTAATTGGCCTTATTGGTATTTCTACCGATATTACTGCTGCTTATCATTTACGTTCAAAATTAGAGCGGCTTGCTAATACCGATCCGTTAACGGGTTTGTTTAATCGTCGTTCATTTACGTCTTTTTGCGAACATGAGTTTTTTCGTGCTACTCGCTATTTTCAACCATTCTCATTAATGATTATTGATATTGATTTATTCAAAAAAGTGAATGATACCTATGGCCATTTAGTGGGGGATGAGGTGATTAAGCGCGTTGCCAATATATGCAATGAACATGTTAGGGAGGCAGATGTATTGGCTCGAATTGGCGGTGAAGAGTTTGCTATTTTATTACCCGATACTGATATTGACTCTGCTTATGTCCTGGCTGAACGGTTAAGAGAGGCTCAGCAACAGTACGAAGAACAAAAAACTCCTTCGATAACCATTAGTATTGGCGTTGCAACCTTACGTTCTCAGGATAAAGCATTCTTAGAGATATTTAAGCGGGCAGATAAAGCGTTGTATTCATCAAAAAATGTCGGTCGCAATAGTGTCAATGTCGCGTAATGGCAAGTTCTTGATGACCATTTCAGTCAGCTGGCAAAGCGGGATTTAATAGCGTTTTATTTTTTTCAAACAATGCGGCGGCATCACGTAATCGGTTATTGACCTTAAAAATCGTTAATTTAAGTTGCGCACAATTAGTTATCGTGATTATCATGTGGTTAAGCAAAACAAATTGAATCTAAATTTTTGCAACATTTTGTGCGTTAGAACTCAATATGGTTAGGCAGTTTTCGCCTAAATTGATCCAGTTGTTGTTTTAGATCGTCGAGTTCAGACATTTCAATACCGCATTGTTCAAGAATACATAGATGGATTTTTTCTGCCTGGGGCTGAAGTTGATGACCTTTTTCGGTTAATTGCATGGACAAGGTCCGTTCATCTAAGGGCTCGCGAATGCGCTTTAGCAGGCCATCGGTTTCGAGCCGTTTTATGACCGGTGTTAATGCACCAGATTGCTGCCCAAGCTTGCTGGCTAAGGTTTTTAAACTTAACCCATCTTGCTCCCAGAGGACTAACATCACCAAATACTGGGTGTAAGTTAGCCCGATAGAGTCGAGTAATGGTTTGTACAGTTGGGTAATCGCCAATGACGTTGAATAAACAGCAAAACAGAACTGATTTTCGAGTAATAGATGTTTGTTTTTATTCATATCAGTCGCTTAGCTCGCAAAGTTGTTGATCATATTTGAATTGATCAACTTAAGTAAAAAGAACGTATTATTTGGCCTTGGTTGGTTATGGTAACCGTGTTTGGCTTATATCAGTATTACAGCTATCAATAGCTTTTAACAACCGAGGTCATATTGTCTTCTCCAGCACCATTGTATGGTGCCTATGTTATTTAAAGGACACAAGATGAACACTCAAAACCGTCGTATAGTACTCGCTAGCCGCCCTCAAGGTGAGCCAGTTGCTAATAATTTTCGCTTAGAAACCGTCAACAAACCTGTACCAGCAGAAGGTGAGGTGTTATTGCGCGCAGTGTATTTATCACTTGATCCTTACATGCGTGGCCGTATGAATGACGCTAAATCATATGCTGATCCCGTTGCTATTGATGATGTGATGGTGGGCGCATCGGTATCTCAAGTGGAAGTGTCTAATCATCCTGACTACAAAGTGGGTGAGTGGGTATTATCATTTGGTGGCTGGCAAGATTACGTAGTATCCAATGGTGAAGGGCTGATGAAATTGGGCGATAACCCAAGCCATCCTTCTTATGCGTTGGGTATTATGGGCATGCCAGGCTTTACTGCCTATATGGGATTATTAGATATTGGCGTGCCTAAAGCGGGCGAAACCATTGTGGTTGCCGCGGCTACTGGGCCTGTTGGCGCAACGGTTGGCCAAATTGCTAAGTTGAAAGGTTGTCGAGTTGTTGGTATTGCTGGTGGTGAAGAAAAATGTCGCTACGCAAAAGAAGTATTAGGCTTTGATGAATGTATTGACCATAAAGCGGCTGATTTTGCGCAGCAAC
>NZ_PJAP01000491.1:0-6021 GCF_002836795.1 Shewanella sp. 11B5
TTAAATCATCAAAATGCTGAATTATTAAACCTCCACGATAGCCACTCAAGAAACGCTATAACAATCTTGAATATGCATCCTTATATCAATATGTTACCGTACAGAGTGCTAATTTAGATTCAGCGCAATTAAAATATTCTGCTATGACAATCAAGCAAATAAGTCTTAATCGGACGACAATGAATAGGCCGTCTGATTTTTCCCTTAAGAATAACTGAGGTGAGATATGGATGTATCTAACGCGTCGAGACGGACCTTTATAAAACAATGTGTTATTGGCGGGGTCGCGGTATATTCCGCGCCTTTACTGTGGGAAATGAGTCGGGCCAATGCGTCCATCATTTCGCCTGAACTTGCTGCACAGTGGCAAACTCAGGTTAGCGGCCAATCTAAACCCAAATTTCGCAACGACGGTATCGCTAAAGTCACGGGACAAAAAGTATATGGTCGTGACTACCGTGCAATGGACATGGCTGGCTGGCCAAAACAACAAGGCTACGCGTTTATCTTGCGCGCCGCCGATGCATCTCATGTTTATCAAGGTTTCTCCCTCGACCACCTCCCAGCTTCAGCTAAGCCGTATAAAGTCATTACTGCGGCAGATCTAGCACGCGACAAGGTTAAGTTACCTGAGTTTTACGGTGACAATATGTTATTGCCCGAGGGACAAACAGCAGATTACCTTGGTCATGCGGTGGCCATTTTATTATTTGACAGTTTCCCAGCCTTTAAACAGGCTAAATCTTTGTTGCAGTTCGACAATACTTTATTACGCTTTGGTGAGAAAACGGCCTTTGTTTCAGACACTAAAGACCCTTATGCCAGCTGGCGTCTTATTCGGGTTGAAGGCGAAAATGGTGCCCGTGAAGATACTTATAGCCCACTACACGATGGACTATTTTTCCCCAGCGTTAAGCACCACAAACCGGTATGGTCAGGTGATGCTAATGCTCAAGGCTCGGTTTCTGAGCGCGGGCTTTATTATGCTGGCGAAATAGAAAAACAAATTGCGAGTGCCAAAACAGATCAACAGTGGCAAGTATTGGAGCGCGAGTACCGCACTCAAATTATCGACCCTATGATGATGGAACCTGAAGCCTTTAATGGCTGGTTTGATGCAAGTAACCAAACCTTTCATACCGTTATTACCTCTCAGTCGCCGCAAGACTTTCAAGAGATGGCCGTGCACATGCTGTCATCTGGGCCATTAGCTAACAAAGTCAAAAATCTAGTGGTGCATTCTCCTTATATTGGTGGCGGTTTTGGCGCTAAAGACCACTCGATATTTCCGTATTATGGCGTGTTGGCAACCATTTACGCCAACGGTCCAGTTCGGCTAGCTAACGACCGCTTTGAGCAATTTCAATCAGGTCTTAAGCGTCATCCTTTCATCATGAAAAGTCGTTTGGCCGTTGATAAAGCAACCTTGAAAATTCAAGCGTTAACCTCACAGATGACAGTTGATGGTGGCGGTCGAGTTAATTTCAGCCCGTCGGTCACCTCTGTTGGGGCGACGGCAATGCAAAGCATTTATTACACCCCACGTAACGATATTATCGCCACATCTTATGCGTCACGTAACCCTGATGCAGGCTCGATGCGCGGTTACGGTACATTGCAATCGATGACAGCAATGGAAGGCATGATCCACGAGATGGCCGCTGAGTTAAATGTTGATCCTTTTAAGTTACGCGCGGCTAACGTGATGGAGTCAGGACAGCGTAATACTCAAGGTGCTATCCCTAATGGCACGCTGAGATATCGCGAAATGCTCGACATGGCCGAACAAGCTCCCGTATGGCAAAACCGTGCAGATAATAAAGCGCGCTATGAAGCTAAAAATCCTGGCATGCGTTACGGCGTTGGTTTTGGTATTGCAACGAAAGATTATGGTACTGGTGCTGCTGCACCAAGTGCAGCAATTAGATTAGCCAAAGACGGTAAAATAACCTTAGAAATTGGCTTTATCGAAATGGGTACTGGTACTCAAACGGCTCAAGCCGTGGTTGTTAGTGAGTCATTAGGTAGTTTTGCGCATGAAGTGAAACTTGCTGAGATAGATATTTGGGATGCAATGCAATTAGTGCAAACCGACAATCCATACATTATTTCGCAGCAGCGCCAAGATGAAATGACGGCAAATCCACGTTGGACACCGGTTAAAGCGATGGCATCGTCGGCATCTATGTCGGCGTATTATCAAAGTCACGTCACTCGTATTGCCGCCGATATTATTTATCGTCACGGACTCTGGCCTGCTGCGGTGTCTATTTGGAACGAGTTGTATTTCAACACCCCAATGGGTAAAACTAATCTCAATCACTCTCGCGACGGCCGCTGGACTGATGGCAAGCTAACTGCCATGGGCTTTCCGCCGCTTTCAATCGACATTCTCGCCAAACGTGCCCACGATTTAGGTTTAGTGGTTGGCGTAATGGGTCATGCTTTTAACCGTTGGGCTTGGGCTGAAGCGGATTTTGAGATTTTCGGAACCAAAGAGCGCATAGCACTAGATGCGTTGGCGCTGCAATACGGCGAAGGTGATAAGTATCATGGTAGCGCTGCTCGTAAAGCCCGCATGAGCTCAAACGGCTATCACTTAATCGATCGTCAATCCATGAGCTACCCTAAAGCCGAGCTAAACAATGCCATGGTGACTTACTATGCTCCGTGCGCAACCTTAGTTGAAGTCGCAGTTAATGAAGGTAATGGCGAAGTTAGTTTATTGAGCTCTCACACTTGGTTAGAGGCCGGTAAAGTGATTGTGAATGAGTTAGTTGAAGGCCAAATACAAGGCGGTCTCGCGATGGGAATTGGTCATGCTCTGCATGAAGAATTACCCCCATTTGAAGCCGGTGCTGGTAATGGCACCTGGAATATCAACCGCTATAAGGTGCCGCTAGCACGACATGTTGGCGTTTGGAGCCAGCAACATACTATTTTACCGCAGTTGTCCGAAACCGATCCGAGCCGAGGCATCGCCGAAGTGGTCATGATACCTGTTGTTTCTGCGCTGGTTGAAGCCGTTTATCAAGCTACCGCAGTACGTTTTTACGAATTACCAATGACAGCGAAAAAAATCAAGGAGGCCATGGCATGAGCCAGTCAATTAAGTTAACCATTAACAACCAAGCTGTTGGCCCGATTGACGTCGGCGATGGCATCATGATGATTGAATTCTTACATGAGTATTTAAACCTCACTGGTACTAAGTTTGGTTGCGGTGCAGGCGTATGCCATGCCTGTACGGTAATCGTCGATGACGAGCAAGGTATGAGCGAAGTCGTCCGCACTTGCATCAATGGCGTCGAGCGTTTCAACGGTAAACGTATTCGCACGGTTGAAGGCCATGCTAAGCAAAATGCTCAAGGTGAAATCACTGCTCTGAGTCCTGTACAACAAACATTTTTAGAACATTTTTCGTTTCAATGTGGTTGGTGCACCTCAGGTTTTGTCAATGAATCTACCGCGTTAATTGAGCGACTAGAGCGAAAACCAATTGCCAAAGATAACGTTGAGCAAGTTATCGAAGATGCCTTAGGCGAACATGTCTGCCGTTGTACGGGTTATGTAAAATACTATGCGGCGATGAAAGATTTAATCCTCAAGACAGAGGGGTTAACCCTGTCATGAAGCCATTATATCAATATCACTTAAGCCGTTTAGTAAAGGCGCGAATAAAGCTCAGCCAAAATCTATTACTGACTTTGGGCTTAAGTTTAGGCTTGGGTTTATTCGCCTGTTCCAGCAACGCGGCTGATGAGGCTGGTAGCAACAGTAGCGACATCGAACGCGGTGCTTATCTGATGAAGATTGGCGACTGTGTGGCCTGCCATACAGCGGTAGGCGGACGAGAGTTAACCGGTGGACTGCCATTTGAAACCCCATTTGGGGCGGTATATTCAACCAATATCACCTCAGATAAAGATACCGGAATTGGCAAATACAATTATGACGATTTTTTTGATGCTATGCATCATGGCGTCGGCGTTAACGGTAATTTGTATCCAGCCATGCCTTACACCTCTTACAGTTTGTTATCGGATGAAGATACCAAAGCGATATATGCTTATTTGATGAGCACTAAACCCATCAAGCAAGCTAATCTCGACAATGATGTCTCTTTTCCTTTTAACGTTCGATTTGGCCTGAAGGCGTGGAACTTAATCGCCCATGATGCTGAAAAGTTTGCACCGAAAAAAGACAAAAGTGATCCTTGGAACCGAGGTAATTACTTAGTCAATGCGCTAGGTCATTGCGGTGAATGTCATACTCCTCGAGACAGCTTATTTGCCATGGAGCAAGATAAGCATTTTGAAGGCGCTGTTATCGAAGGTTTAGAGGCATCAGATATTACTCCTGCTGAACTTAACCGACAAAACTGGACTCATGATGATTTAAAGTCTTTGTTTACTGAAGGTTATTCTCGCAAAGGTACGGTATTTGGTGGCATGTATCCTGTGGTATACCACAGCTTTAGCCACTTAACTGATGCCGACATGCATGCCGTAAGCAGTTATCTGCTTGATACTGACGAAACCGTTGCAGCTAAAGCGCTGACCTTTAATGGCCACCAGCGTGAATTACCAGGATACAACCTATACATGGGTTATTGCGCTGGATGTCATGGTCAAAATGGTGAAGGTCGACCTAATGTTGCTCCGGCAATGGCCGGTAACGCCACATTAGATAAAGCCAGCCCGCACAATATCGTTGCGGTAATGCTTAAAGGTATAAAGAGCCAACATTACAATACCACCACCAGCTTTTATGCCATGCCTAGTTATGCCGATCAGTTAAGTGATGAACAGCTTAAAGACTTAAGCAATTATCTGCGCGTCACATGGAGTAATCAGCCAGGCGATGTAGATGTGGATACAATTCATGATTTAAAAGAAGTGATATTCGAACACGATTAACCATTTTAATCAGTTGTAGAATATCCGTTTAAGCAAAAGCCGACCCTTGGTCGGCTTTTTCGTTTCACTAACGATTAATGGCAAAACTAACGCCATAACAAGGTTTACCCAACGAGGTTACAACACATCGTTAAGGTCTTGTATTGCATCAATCACCATACCCGTACCAATGCTAATCAATAGCAAATCAGTACCAACACGGACAATTTTTTGTCCTTCTGGCGTACGACCTAGTTGAACAGTAAGCGCAGATGGTACATCGTAGTAAACAACATCAGCTGGCAGTGAGTAACCTTTGCGCCATTGCTTAGCACTACCCGGAGGTTGGCAACGATTGTGTTTTTTTGCTAACCCAGGTGGGCAATGCTTAGCATCACGGTTGGTATAATAGTAATTATTAACGATGACTTGGCGATCGTTACTAAAATAGGTCTGATAAGTTTCTTCATGTTCGTGATCATGCTTCTTATCATGCTTTTTTTGATGTTTGTCAGATTTATGCTTTCCGCTATTACCATGCGAGTCGTTGTCTTTAGCGAAGCTGTAACCTGATGAACACATCATTAAGGTACTGATAATGATCAATGGGATGATGTGACGATTCATAAAATGGATTCCTTTGCGATTAAATAGGCGCTTGTCATAATAGTTAACCAGCGATATGCCTGACCGTTAAAAAAAACCAAATACTATTAATGATACGGTTGATATGGGTGTAAAGGTAGTCGTATTGCACACTATTGTCGACACTAATCTAGATTATTGTTAATTAATGTTCGCGTATAATCGTTACTTTTGTTTCAATGCCATTTGTGAAAACAACACCTTATTCGTTCCGCATAAACCCAGAAATATTTGATGTTTTAATCCTTATGACGTTACTCGTTAAGACTTTTTTATCGTTGATAAAGGGACACAGAAAAGCAGAGAATATACAAAAAATTGATAAACAAGAGTGCGTTTGCCCCTTTAGGTTTTAATAATACCGTTAACACCCAACGATTACCGTTGTGATGACAGGCTCTCCAGTACTCTGCCAGTGATACTGAAAATAACAACTGGTTGCAATAACTTCGGCTGCAGTCGGCTCTGCAAGGGCAAG
>NZ_PJAP01000492.1:0-6018 GCF_002836795.1 Shewanella sp. 11B5
TGTATGGCCAAATGACTGCGGGTTCGTGGATTTATATTGGTTCGCAAGGCATTGTGCAAGGTACTTACGAAACGTTTGTCGCCATGGCTAAACAGCACTTTAATGGCTCGTCAGCGGGTAAGTGGATTTTAACCGGCGGTTTAGGCGGCATGGGTGGCGCACAACCACTGGCTGGTACTATGGCGGGTTATTCGGTATTAACCTGTGAAGTAGATGAAACCCGTATCGATTTTCGCATGCGTACTGGTTACGTCGACAAAAAAGCCACTTCATTAGATCAAGCATTAGCGATGATTTACGCAGCAAACCAAAGTGGCAAGCCTGTTTCAGTCGGCTTATTAGCCAATGCTGCCGATGTGTTTACTGAGCTAGTGACCCGCGGCATTGTGCCTGATGTGGTAACCGATCAAACCTCCGCACACGACCCATTAAACGGCTATTTACCTCAAGGCTGGAGCTTAGAATACGCTGCTAAAATGCGTAAAACTGACGAAGCGGCAGTTGTTAAAGCGGCGAAGCAATCAATGGCGGTGCAAGTTAGAGCAATGTTGGCATTGCAGGCAGCCGGTGCAGCAACCACAGATTATGGTAACAATATTCGCCAAATGGCCTTTGAAGAAGGCGTAACGAATGCGTTCGATTTCCCTGGGTTTGTACCAGCATATGTACGGCCGTTATTTTGTGAAGGTATTGGACCATTCCGTTGGGTAGCCTTGTCTGGCGATCCGGAAGATATCTACAAAACAGATGCCAAAGTCAAAGAGCTGATTCCAGATAATCCGCAGTTACACAATTGGTTAGACATGGCGCGTGAGCGTATTGCGTTTCAAGGTTTACCTGCACGCATTTGCTGGGTCGGACTTAAAGACCGTGCCCGCTTAGCGTTAGCCTTTAATGAAATGGTCAAAAACGGTGAGTTATCGGCACCGATTGTTATTGGCCGTGATCACTTAGATTCTGGCTCAGTTGCCAGCCCAAATCGTGAAACCGAGGCCATGTTAGACGGCTCTGATGCGGTGTCAGATTGGCCATTAATGAATGCCTTACTCAATACGGCTAGTGGTGCAACTTGGGTGTCATTGCATCATGGTGGCGGCGTTGGTATGGGCTTTAGTCAACATTCTGGGGTGGTGATAGTGGCCGACGGAACCGATGAAGCTGCGGTACGTTTAGGCAGAGTATTGTGGAACGACCCTGCTACTGGGGTAATGCGTCATGCAGATGCTGGCTATGACATTGCAAAAAATTGTGCCAAAGAGCAAGGCTTAGACCTGCCAATGTTAGGAGCTTAATCCATGTCGACTTATTCATTTGAACTTATTCCAGGTACGCTGACATTAGCGCAGACTCGTGCGATCAGCCGTAATAGTGTCAAGCTGACCCTTGCGAAAGAAGCGATTAAAGACATTAATCAAAGTGCTGAAATCGTCCAGCAAGTATTACGTGAAGGCCGTACTGTTTACGGTATCAATACTGGCTTTGGCTTGTTAGCCAACACTAAAATTGTTCCAGAAGATCTGCAATTATTGCAACGCTCTATTGTATTGTCCCACGCAGCTGGCATTGGTAAATACATGCAAGATGCTACCGTGCGCTTAATGATGGTTTTAAAAATTAACTCATTAAGCCGCGGTTTTTCAGGTATTCGTTTAGAGGTTATCGAGTTTCTCATTCAGCTAGTGAATGCCGGAGTGTATCCGTGTGTGCCAGAAAAAGGCTCAGTCGGGGCATCGGGTGACTTAGCGCCATTAGCTCACATGTGTTTACCTTTGTTAGGAGAAGGCGAAATGAGCTATCAGGGGCTGATTATCTCAGCAGTGGAAGGTCTTGAGATTGCTGGGCTAAAACCTATTGAATTAGCAGCCAAAGAAGGGTTAGCGTTACTGAATGGTACGCAAGCCTCAACAGCGCTGGCGCTTGAAGGTTTGTTTAATGCAGAAGACTTGTTTGCCGCCAGTTCAATTATTGGCGCCATGAGTGTTGAAGCCGCTATGGGCAGTCGTAGTCCGTTTGATGCGCGCATTCATGCTGCGCGTGGACAAAAAGGCCAAATTGACTCAGCAGCCATTTTCCGTCATTTGCTCACTAACGAATCGGAAATTAGCCTAAGTCATACCAATTGCGAAAAAGTGCAAGACCCATATTCACTGCGCTGTCAGCCACAGGTATTAGGTGCGTGCTTAACCCAAATTCGTCAAGCAGCAGAAGTGCTTGGCGCTGAGGCAAACGGCGTTACTGATAATCCATTGGTGTTCCAAGATACGGGCGATATTATTTCGGGCGGTAACTTCCATGCCGAACCCGTTGCGATGGCGGCTGATAACCTCGCGATTGCGATTGCTGAAATGGGCTCAATTTCGGAGCGTAGAATGGCGTTGTTGATTGATTCTAGTTTGTCTAAGCTACCGCCATTTTTAGTGGATAACGGTGGGGTAAATTCTGGCTTTATGATTGCTCAGGTCACCGCGGCTGCACTTGCATCGGAAAACAAAACCTATGCACATCCTGCCTCGGTAGACAGTTTGCCGACATCGGCAAACCAAGAAGATCATGTGTCGATGGCGACATTTGCCGCACGACGTTTACGCTACATGAGCGAAAATACCCGTGGAGTATTGGCTATTGAGTTGTTAGCTGCTGCGCAAGGGTTAGACTTTAGAAAGCCTTTGCAACCAAGCGCCGCCGTAGCAATGGCCAAAGCCGAGCTTCGTGAAATAGTGACGTTTTATGATAAGGACCGTTATTTTTCACCTGATATCGAGAACTCGGTCGACTTGTTGTATAGCGCCAGTTTTAACCGATTTCTACCGCAGGGCATGTTACCGAGTTTTTAATTGAGTGAAACCACATGTCATGAATAGGATATGTTTAGAGTAATTTGACAAAGGACCGCAAGGTCCTTTTTTATTGTCTTTTATTGCCCCCGCGTCAAAGCTAATTTTTGTTTAATCTTGTGTGGGTATACTCACATTCATTGCAACTGTTAACATAATCATGAAAATAGTAACTTGCATTAAATTTATCATCTTGACCGATAGAGTCGATGTTTCGGTAACGTTATACATCAACACCATGCATAATGAGCACACTGATAAGCCTGTGAATGTTTGCTTGCATTTATGCGGTTTAATTTAAGTCTTTTGATTGAGTAAAGGGCAAACGTGGCTAAGGATTTGTTTGTGAATACAGAAGTGCGGATTGAAATTGCGGCTTGGTTAACCCGTTTGGGTATTAATAGCCAACCATCGGATGGTGTCGCGACATCGATATTAATTTTGGCTTGTGTGATTGTGGCAGGTTTAAGTTATTACATTACCCATCGATTTGTAGTTCACGGTGTGAATGCAGTGATCCGCCGGTCTTCGGTCACTTGGGACGATATTTTCATGCGCTTTAATGTGTTTGAACGTCTCGCTATTTTGATCCCCATTTTAATCCTCGATTTATTGATCCCTATTGTGCTCACCGAGCATGAGTTGATCAGCGCTTTTATTGATCGTTTCCTTAGCGCGTTGTTAGTGTTTTTTATTATTCGAGCTGTGTATAGCGGGTTAAATGCGATTGATGAAATTGCTGATATTAATCATGTTAATCGCCGTTTACCGGTAAAAAGTTTTGTTCAGTTGACTAAGTTATTCTTATTTTTTATTGGGTTAATTGTTGTTTTTGCCATTCTAGCCGACCAGTCGCCTATTTATTTCTTTAGTGGTTTAGGTGTTGCTACCGGTTTGGTCATGTTGGTGTTTCGAGACACCATTTTGGGCTTCGTTGCTGGGATTCAGCTTGCTGCTAACCGCATGGTGAGTAAAGGCGATTGGATCCAAATGGATAAATACGCTGCAGATGGCGCAGTTGAAGATGTAACGTTGACCACCGTTAAAGTACGAAACTGGGACAATACCATCACCATGATCCCAGCTTATGCATTGGTGTCAGATGCATTTAAGAACTGGCGCGGCATGTCCGAGTCGGGTGGTCGACGGATTAAGCGATCAATCAATATCGACGTAAATAGCATTCAGTTTTTGACCGATGACGAACGTATTCGCTTAGGCAAAGTCAATTATTTGAAAGAGTATTTACCACAAGTGTTCAGTGAAATCAGTGTTGCCAATGCCAACGTGAGCGATATTGATATGAAGGTGAATGGCCGCCGCTTAACTAATATCGGAACATTCAGAGCATACTTACAAGAGTATTTACGTCGTCATGACAAAGTACATAAAGACATGACCTTAATGGTTAGGCAGCTAGCACCAACCACTGAAGGCTTGCCGATAGAGCTGTATATTTTTACCAATGACATTCGCTGGACCTACTATGAAGCAATTCAGGCAGACATTTTTGACCACATTTTTGCCGTGCTACCTGAGTTTGGTTTACGTGCATTCCAAAACCCGACAGGTACAGACCTTCGCAGTATAAAGCAATGGACCGAACAGCATTGATAAGCTGTCTGATAGGCGATATCTGCAGTGGTTAAATTATTGGTATTAGTATCATTGCTGTTGCTGTGGTCGGCGATGCCCGTGCAAGCTAATTGGTTTAATGACATCAATAGGCAAGTTCGCTCAATCGGCGCTGCAAAACCAGTGACAGCCGAACCGTTAACCGCCGCAGAGTTAGCTGATTACCCAACAAGCTATCACTTTGAACGTGTAATAGTACCAAGCCATCAAACCCCGCTGTTTGTGCTACAAGCAGGGGTTGAGCACCGTGACACCGTTGTTCTTATTCACGGCTTAGGGGAGTTGGCTTCTAAAGACTGGTTAACGGTGATTCCAGCGTTAGCAACGCGGTATCATGTAGTTGCTATCGATTTACCTGGTTTTGGTCTATCGCAAGGTGCTGTATTTACCTATTCACCTAAAGAATATGCCAAGGTGATCGATTGGGTTATTAGCCATTATCGCCATCCCAATGCTCAGGTACATCTTGTGGGACATTCGATGGGGGCGGCGATTAGCTTATACTATGCTAGCCAGTACCCCGGCAAAATTGAACAACTTGTGCTGGTAGATGCTGCTGGTATTTTGGACCGGACTGCCTACTTAAAACAGATTTCGAAGCGAGATATAGCTAATAGCGAATTACCACAAGGCTTACGCCGAGTGTTAGCGCGGGTTGATAATTTTGCAGATAAGATGCTTGAGAAAACCGGAACGGGGTTAGATCCAACGAAATGGTTCAGTCGTAATGAGTCTATTCGTAATATGACCATTGGCGAACAAACCAACACTAATGCGGCATTAGCATTAATGGAACAAAACTTCTCAGTGCTTAATTACCAACAGATGCCCGCGACGCAGTTAATTTGGGGTGCCGATGATCAAGTTGCGCCACTGCGGACCGCTGAAGCACTGCTGCATGTATTACCTACTGCACAGCTAAAGGTTATTGCTGGTGCAGGGCATGTACCGATGAAGTCTCACCAACACATCTTTAATCAAATGTTATTAACGGGTCTAGCATCGACTTCTCCTTCTAATGCTAAAGCTTTGGCTCGTGATCAACATTCAGAAAATAGCAGTCAGCGTATTGGCAAATGCTATCAAGATAGCCAACAATATTTTTCTGGGCATTATGATCAGCTCTTTATTGAAGACTGTAAATTGGTGTTCATTGACAATGTTGATGTCAACCAACTCACGATGAGTGATTCGATTGTAACAATCAAGTCTAGTCGCATAGGCGTGCAGCAGAAAAAGATGAAGATCACCCGCAGTACCATTAGCGCCACAGACACTGACTTTTTGGGTGAGATTAACAGTACTCGAAGTAGGTTTGATTTAGCTGGGGTAACCTTTTGGGGTGAGTCTCCGGTGTTCATCTCGCAAGAGTCGACTCGGCTAGTGCTATCTTTAGTGCGGATCCATACGCCAACGCACGTTATACGTTTAGGCGGCAGCTACGTGTTAGCCGCTGAGAGTTTAGAAAGCGTGTTATAAAAAACGCTGAATACTGTGTAAGACACTTCTTGTATATCCAACACTGTCGCACTTCTGATTAATCAATATA
>NZ_PJAP01000493.1:0-6015 GCF_002836795.1 Shewanella sp. 11B5
ACGGCACTCGGTCGTTTTCTTGCCATTCGCCCGTTTCAATACGGCTCAAAATGAATTGTTTTATCTGGGCAAACTTTGCTTGGGCCATATCAGCAGCTCTCGGTTTTTTAGACAATAATGTCATTGCTGTTTAAAAACACATCATTCATCCTACCTTGTATATACAAGTTAAAACAAGTATTGTTTAGCAATCAATAATTAATGCATTTTTAGGGGTTTTCATGTCGTGGGATCAAGTGTGGATTGATGTAAACGTGGCCACCATGGATACCAATATCCAAGGTGCTTACGGCGTAATACCTCAAGCAGCTATTGCAGTAAAAGATGGCAAAATTGCTTGGGTTGGCCCGCGCAGTGAACTACCTGAATTTGATGTACTGGCAACCCCAGTTTACAGAGGCAAAGGCGGCTGGATAACACCAGGGCTTATCGATGCACACACCCACTTAGTCTTTGCTGGTAATCGCGCTAACGAATTTGAACAACGTTTACAAGGCGCGACTTACGCCGAAATAGCTCGCGCAGGTGGCGGTATTATCTCAACGGTTAATGCTTGTCGCGATGCCGATGAAGCTGAACTATTTGAACTAGGCCGACAACGCTTAAATGCCCTAGCCAGAGAAGGCGTCACCACGGTTGAAATTAAATCCGGTTACGGTTTAAACACTGAAACAGAACTTAAATTATTGCGCGTTGCGCGTGAGCTAGGTGAGCATCATCATATTGATGTAAGCACCACCTTCTTGGGCGCCCATGCTATTCCTCCAGAATATAAAGACAATGCAGATGCCTATATCGACCTCGTCGTTAATGACATGCTCCCTGCGGTAATCGCCGAAAACCTTGCTGATGCCGTTGATGTATTTTGTGAAAATATCGCCTTTAATCTTGAACAAACTGAGCGAGTATTAACTGCGGCTAAACAGGCCGGTCTGCAGATTAAACTGCATGCTGAGCAATTAACCAATATGGGCGGCAGCGCCTTAGCAGCCAAGCTTGGGGCTAAATCGGTCGATCATATTGAGTTTCTAGATGAAGCAGGTATTAAAGCCATAAGCGAAAGCGGTACCTGTGCAACCTTGTTACCCGGCGCATTTTACTTTTTACGTGAAACCCAATTACCACCAATCGACTTACTGCGCCAATACAAGGTGCCAATGGTTATTGCCAGCGATTTTAATCCGGGGTCATCGCCTATTTGCTCCACCTTATTAATGCTCAATATGGCTTGCACCTTATTCAGACTCACCCCAGAAGAAGCCTTACAAGGTGTGACCATTAATGCCGCAAAAGCACTTGGTATCGACAATAATGTCGGCAGTATTACCGTAGGTAAACAAGCTGATTTTTGTTTATGGGATATCACCACTCCTGCACAATTAGCTTATGCTTACGGGGTAAACCTGTGTAAAACCGTTGTCAAAAATGGTCAGGTAGTTGCGCTACCCAATTAAACGTTAAACCGTTAAATAATTGGGCTCAACTTTTCTCAATCAAATAACCCACAACTTCAGTTCAAACTCATAACTGATAGCAGTTCCACTGGCGATAATGTCTATCTCCAGTGGTGCTGCTATGTACGTCACCTCAAATCCCAACTTCAGATTTATTAAACTATTAGGCAATAAAACCGTGATTTTAAGGTCAGTTTCATTTAGGTTGACTAAATTAAGGAACAATCGTTCAACTTATTGATGTCAGTGTCACTGGCAACAACAGTGAGATGAATACTCGATAAGTTCTTTTCAACCAACATCACATTGCCAGAGGTTTTATGAAAATCCGTGTTTTAATATCGCTTGCGACAGCTTTTTTTATGCTTAATACCAGTAGCGCTTTTGCTAAAGATCTAGCAGATACTGCGGTGCAGCCAACATTGGTTAAGCCTAAAGTGATTATTTTTGATGTGAATGAAACCTTGTTAGATCTTGAAAATATGCGCGCCTCTGTGGGTAAAGCGCTTAATGGTCGTGAAGATTTGCTGCCATTATGGTTCTCAACCATGTTGCATCATTCTTTAGTAGTTTCAGCGACAGGTGATTACCAAACGTTTGGTAGCATTGGCGTTGCTTCATTGCAAATGGTCGCCGAAATCAACGGTATTGCCATCACACCAGAACAAGCTAAAACCGCCATTCTAACGCCACTTCGTTCATTACCCGCTCACCCAGATGTTGCAGAAGGTTTAGCTAAATTAAAAGCTCAGGGTTACAAACTAGTCACCTTAACCAACTCATCATTAGAAGGCGTAACCTTACAGCTTAAAAATGCTAATTTAAGCCAGTATTTTGATGCCAACTTAAGCATAGAATCTGTTGGGGTATTTAAGCCGCATTTAAAAACGTACCAATGGGCCATTAAAGATTTAGGCGTTAATGCAGATGAAGCGTTAATGGTTGCCGCACACGGTTGGGATATTGCCGGTGCAGATAAAGCAGGCTTACAAACCGCCTTTATTCGTCGCCAAGGTAAAGTGTTGTTCCCGCTAGCAGCTCAACCAGACTACAACGTACTGGATGTAAACGAACTAGCCAGCACCCTAGCTAAGTTCAACTAGCCTTAACGATTTTCGCCCAGTATTAGCTGGGCGATAAATTTGCGCAGTAATGAGTATTTCCTCTATCTAGCCCCATCAATATCCCCCCCTCAAGACGACTTGCACAGCCCCTTGCCATTAACCATTAATTAACATTTAATGGATGCTGATTAATCGTCGTCATAAAAAGGGAAAACAGATGAGAAAGGAATATTTAGCGCTATCAGTGGCATTATGTTTGGCTAGTTTAAGCGCAAACACCATGGCACAAACCACACTGGTGCATCACGTTAATGGCTACACGCTCGTTGACGGAAAACTGCAAACCTTCAATGCTATCCAATTTACTGACGACAAAATTGATCGACTATTTACCTTAAACCAAGCCTTACCGAGTGTAACTGATATCACCTCAATTGATGGCAAAGGTAAAACCTTACTACCTGGATTAATCGACGCCCACGGTCATGTGCTAGGTTATGGTTTGAGTTTATTAACCGCAGACTTAACCAACACCAGTAGCGAACAACAAGCCGTTGAACGCGCGCAAGCATTTAGTAAAAACAACCCAACTGACGGATGGCTAATGGGCCGCGGTTGGAACCAAGAATTATGGGACAGCAAACAATTCCCGACTAAAGAAAGCCTAGATAAAGCCTTTAAAGCTAATCCAGTGTCATTTGGCCGAGTTGACGGTCATGCCATTTGGGTTAACAGCAAAGCGTTAGCGCTCGCGGGAATTTCGTCAACCACAGTGGCACCAGAAGGCGGTGAAATTGTCAAAGACGAGCAAGGTAATCCTACCGGAGTGTTAATCGACAATGCGATGAACTTAGTGTTTAACATCGTCCCCGATCTCAATCAGCAGCAATTACAATCAACCTTAACCCTAGCGATGGATAGCCTAGCGTCATACGGGCTAACCAGTGTGCACGATGCCGGCATCAACATCGACAACATCAAGGCATACCAGCAATTAGCAGCGAACAATGCCATGAGCGTGCGGGTTAATGGCATGCTGTCAGTGGAAGACCCTCGCTTTACTAGCACTTTAAAACAAGGCCACATCACCACTGCCGATAACATGTTTAAAGTCGACAGCGTTAAAATATCAGCCGATGGCGCGCTTGGCAGCCGTGGTGCGGCATTAATCAAAGAATATTCAGACCAACCCGGCCATAAAGGCTTAATGCTGTATTCAGACGAGCAACTCGGCAAACTAATTTTACAGTCGATGAAAGCAGGCTTTCAGGTTAATACCCACGCCATTGGCGACAACGCCAATCAAGTGGTACTCGATAAATACCAAACCGCCATTGCAGCAACAGACTCAAAAGCATTACGCCATCGCATTGAACATGCACAAATTCTCGATTTAGCCGACATACCGCGTTTTGCCCAACTTGGGGTTATCGCATCGATTCAAGCAACCCACGCCACCAGCGACAAAAATATGGCCGAAAACCGTTTAGGTAAAGCCCGCTTGGCCGGTGCTTATGCGTGGCGCAAACTATTAAACGCTAATGCCGTCATCGCCAATGGTTCAGACTTCCCTATTGAATCGCCCAACCCATTTTTTGGATTGCATGCATCCGTAACCCGCCAAGACCATGTTAACCAACCACTCGACGGCTGGCTCGCTACTGAAAAACTATCACGTATCGAAGCACTCAAAAGCTTCACCATCGACGCCGCCTACGCAGGCCATCAAGAACAGCTTTTAGGCTCATTAGAACCCGGTAAAAAAGCAGACTTTATCCTAGTAGAAGATGACTATTTTACAATCGATCCACAACAGATCTGGCAAAATAAAGTCATCGCCACCTGGGTAAACGGCCGTAAAGTATTTGCACAAGAGTAAACTGCATTGAGTAGGGTTTATTGGTAAATAAGATAAGTAGAATTGGTTTTAATAACGTTTTAGCCTGTGTGCCAAAGTGACACAGGCATTGCTTGTTGTACGTTTTAACACCATAATAGCCATGTGACACTTTGGCACAATTGGAGATTATATTATGGCAACGACTTTACCTCGCATCACCGCTAGAGTTGATGTCGACACCCAAGATTTACTGACAAAGGCAGCAGCAATCGCTGGTATGTCGAGTATTAATTCATTTGTGCTAAGTGCCGCAATCGAAAAAGCCAAACAAATCATTGAGCGTGAACAAGTACTAAAACTAAGTCAAACAGATGCGATGTTGCTTATGGAAGCACTAGACAGTCCAGCAACACCAAACTCAAAACTCAAAACGGCTTCGGAACGTTACGAAAGCAAAACCCAATAATGAATACGGTACTTTTAGATAAAGCTAAACACGATAGAAACCGATTCAACTGTGGTATTGAAGCTCTTAATAATTACTTAAAAATCATGGCGAGTCAGCAAGCGAAGAAAGACAACAGCAGAACTTTCATTTTAGAAGATGATAACGATAACTCGCATATCATTGGCTTTTATACCTTAACAATGACACCAATTGACCTAAAGGCTCTGCCGGATAAGCTACAGAAAAAATACCAATCATCTACGTCTGGCGGCCTTATAGCCCGCTTAGCAATCGATGACCGCTATAAAGGCCAAGGCTTTGGCGAATGGTTACTTATTGATGCACTACGAAAACTGTTAGCGGCAAGTGATAGCGTAGCATTCCCAGTCGTCATTGTTGACGCAAAAGATGGCGCGACACACTTCTACGAACGCTATGGATTTCAGGCTTTTCAAGACGCAGAAAACAAACTGTTCATCACCATTGCAGATGTAAGAGCAAGTTTAAGTTAATTAACCAAAAGCCTTTGATGCACTTCCTTAATCCAACTTACTTAGTACTGGTTTCGTTCAATTCGAATCCTAATTTCGATGTTACTAATTGCCTGCCGCAGACCCAGTGCAGATGATTAAGCGAGACGCCACAAGCACATCCATGTGGGCTTAGCCAAAACATCCATGTTTTGGATACTCGCTGACTCATCAGCACCTGCGATTCTACTTTCTTCGATTTAACTTCATGGTTGTCTAACGGTAAGATGAAGCTCACATTTTTACTGGCAGGTAACTCATATGTGTTAAATAGCTTGCCTACGCACCCTTGCAATCTCATCTTTATTTCTTAGTTGTCTAATAAGAAATTCTGCCCATCGACGTGAATATAAGTAACCATCAAAACCTTCAGAATAAGCTGCATATTCTCCTTTGAAGGTGATTACCATTTCACGAGGTCTAGCATTATAGTACTTCCAACATTTCGTATGTAACGTAGGATTAAAGTCTTTTATTTTCTCTTTAACGATAGTAACAACTTTGCCTGGTTTTAACTTAAATGGAGACTCTATACCTTTAATAAAAGCCACGCCTTGTTCATAGTTTTCCATTTCATTATCATTGAGTTTATTAACGTTAATAAACTCAATAGCTAAGTCAGCAGACTTAGCATGATTTCCGAGTTTGGGGACTAAAAAAGCCCTTATTCTATATTTCT
>NZ_PJAP01000494.1:0-6000 GCF_002836795.1 Shewanella sp. 11B5
CATGCACTAACGCTTGAGCTGATGCTTCAACGACGTCTGTTGCTAAGCCTACGCCGTGGAACATTTGTTCATTATATTTTGCGGTAATATCAACTTGTCCAAGCGCATTTTGACCTTCGCCTTTTGCACTCAACTTGTAATTAGTAATATTGATTTTGCGATCTGTTGCTCGAGCAATGGCATTATATGCCGCATCCACAGGACCATTTCCTGTGGCAGCCTCAGTAATATCTTTACCATCTACAGCAATACGTACCGTGGCAGTCGCTACACCTTCAGTCGAATCTGAATGCACCATCATGTGCTGAAGCTGGTACTTATCGTCATCTTGCGCTTGCGACTCCATAAATACCAATGCTTCTAAATCGTAATCGAACACTTGGCCTTTCTTATCCGCTAGGGTTAAAAACTGCTCGTAAAGGCTGTCCATGTCATAGTCAGTTGGTTTGTAGCCCATTTCTTCCATGCGGTGTTTAATCACATGGCGACCAGAGCGTGAAGTCATGTTCAAGTTATTACGGTTTAAGCCAATACTTTCCGGTGTCATAATCTCGTAAGTATTTTTTGCTTTAAGCATACCGTCTTGGTGAATGCCTGACGAATGAGAAAATGCATTGGTACCCACAATCGCCTTATTAGCTTGGATCGGCATGTTACATAACTGGCTGACTAGCGATGAGGTGCGGTGGATTTCTTTGGCGTTAATTCCACAATCCAAATCAAGCAAACCTTTACGGGTAGCAAGGATCATGGCGATTTCTTCTAACGAGCAGTTACCGGCACGTTCACCAATACCATTAATAGTACATTCAACTTGGCGAGCGCCCATTTCAACTGCTGCGATGGAATTAGCGACCGACAAACCTAAATCGTCATGACAATGAACCGAGATCACTGCTTGATCGATATTCGGAACTCGATTAAATAAGGTTTGAATAATCCCACCAAACTCACTTGGTACTGTATAACCAACGGTATCAGGAATATTAATGGTACGAGCACCAGCTTTAATGGCCTCTTCAACCATACGACACAAATTGTCTATTGGTGTACGACCAGCATCTTCACATGAAAACTCAACATCGTCCGTAAATCGTCTGGCGTATTTAACCGCATTAACGGCCATTTCTAATACATCATCAAAAGAGCGCTTTAATTTACTTTCAACGTGAATGGTCGAGGTAGAAATAAAGGTGTGAATTCGAAACTGATCGGCTACCGACAAAGCTTGGGCTGCAGCATCAATGTCTTTTTCAAGTGCACGAGATAGCGCACACACACGGCTGTTTTTAATGGTTTTAGCAATCGTCTGCACTGATTTAAAATCGCCCGGAGAAGAAACAGGAAACCCAACTTCCATGACATCCACGCCTAAACGCTCAAGTGCTAGGGCAATTTGTAGCTTTTCTTTAACGGTTAAACTGGCTGCTAATGCTTGCTCACCATCACGTAAGGTAGTATCAAAAATTATGACTCTATTGGACATCGAATTTCTCCATCGATCATCATGTTTATTTGAATTAGCTGCGAGGTACACAGCTGGTTCATTTCAAAAGGGCTAAAAAAAACCCCGCGACTATTAGCGCGGGGTTTGTGTATGCTTAATGAATTATTTTGCATGTAACACAAAGGACTCCGCGCAGGATATGCGTGAGAGGAGAAGGAGTCCGAGTAAAACTGATTGTGTGTTCATGATGTTAATATTCACTTTTAATAACTAATTATGCTAAATGTTCGACATACAAAATATGTCTGTACCTAATATGTAACGCGACCAGCCTTCTGTGTCAACCCTAATTTGGTCAACGTGAAAAAGATGATAGCGTACTAGTGCTTCATTACAGTTAACCAACGACGAACTCAACCAATATTGATTAACTTTCAATTAATGAACTTACCTCTCAAAGTGCAAATAAACATCAACCTAAGTTGCTGCATCGATTATATTTTTATGTATACGGATATAAATAATCGTATACTGCTATTACCCCATGTTAAGTAGATATATGACGATGATGTTGTCGAAAAAGAGTATTGAATATAACTTTAGTCGCATTTTTGCTTTAATCTTTGGCCTCACGCTATATTTAGCGACTACGGCTATTTTCGCTCAACCATCGCAACGCGTATTACTCTCAGGCGATATCATTACCGAAACTCAACAGCTGAGTATTCGAGAACAGCTCGATGTGATCAGTCATATTAATAGCCAACGGTCTGCAGATGCCAAAATACTCATTGACGAACTTGAGCAACTACACGCTAAACAACCACTAACCAATATAAATGCTCTGCGCTTAACACTGTTACATTGTTTTAACTTATTAGAGTTTAATGAGTTTAACCAAGCTATTGTCTTGGCAAAGCAAGGTGAGAGTATTGCCAGACAGTTTAAATATGACACAGCTCGCCCCTACTTTATACAATGCCAAGCAGCTGCACATCAGAGCCTTGGCAATATACTGCAAGAGCAGCTTCTCACAGAGGATGCACTACGTTTAGCCAAGCGTTATTCTGAAAAACAAGCTATTGTAAATAGTCTTTTTCTAAGCAGTAGTCAAAACACCAGCCTAGAAAACTATAACCAATCGATTGAAGATTTACGTTTAGCATTAGATATTTTTAGTGATGCTCAGGCACAATTTCAGGATTGGTATTTGGTCCCTAAATCATACTTGCTATCTGAAATTGCAAATGTATTTTTTTCAATGGGGGACCTTAAAGAGGCATTACACTTTGCAGAATTAACATATGAAGATTCATCGACCTTTGGCAAGCTAGAATTTGCATTTGCAATTAATTTAGCTCGTATCAGTATTACATTGAATGATAGAGAAAAAGTACTTTACTACCTCGAAAAAGCTGAAACTGCAAAGAGCAAAAATACCTCAGAAAGAGATTTAACAACTAGTAATTCCTTATTGGCAAGTGTTTACTTGTATGTTGGCGATTATGATATTGCTGAACAACTCTCTTTATCAAGCATCGAACTATTCAAAAAATACCAAGAGCCAATCAATGTCATGCGCATCAAGCGTACATTAGCCAAAGTGTATTTTGCACAAAACAAAGACAACCAGGCATTGTCACTGCTGAATGAAATTATTGAGCAAGCTACTGAACTTGAACAATTTTCGGATTTAGAAGAGTTTAACCAGGTAATCAGCCAATACTACGCCGAACAAAATCAATTTGAATCGGCCTATCAATTTCAGGTGCAGCGTTTTGATGCTGCCAAACAAGCCACAGCTAAGTTAAACAATGCCCACTTTATGCAGTATAAGGCCAGAATAACAGCACAAAGTGAAGCCAGTACACCACCAGAGAAACCTGTCAGTAACATCAATCAAAACTTAACCATTACCGCCTTAATTATTTTGTTATTGTCCGTTGGATTGGTCCTATTTTTGGCCCGCAAACCACAACGCCTCAATAGTGTAAATGCTCAAGAAGAAGACCAGCAGCAACGTATCGATAATATGCTAGATAATGCCAAACAAGGACACTATCAACTAAGCATGCTGCTGATTAATATCAACCATAATAATATTGCGGATATACCCTTTATCATTCCGCGGCTCAAAAACACACTTAGAGAGCAAGACCAATTGTTTCGGCATAATACCAATGAGCTCATTATTATCTTGCCACACGCATCGTCAGTGGGGGCGGCAAGAGTCATAACCCAAATAGAGCAAGTACTTGGCGAATGGAAATCAGAGATCAAAGTAAATATTGGTATGGCGAGTTTACAACAACTTGACACTTTTGAAGTGCTCGTAAAAAAAGCGGTTCTGAATCAATTGAATAAAATAAAATCTCAAGAAAAAAGTAATTCTCCTGATGAAAACTAAACCATCAACCTTTGGTCAGATAATCAGAAATTTCATCTAAAAATTCGCCACCAAATCGGTCAAGCTTAATCTGCCCGACACCATTTACTGCGAGCATCTCGCCAGGGCTTGTGGGCAACATCGCACACATCTCAGCGAGCGTTGCATCGTTAAAGACTAAATAGGGTGGAATGTCATTTTTTTCCGCCAGTTCGCGACGCAGTAATTTTAACCGAGCAAACAACTTACGATCATACTGTTGCGGCGCACGCCCATTGGGTTTGCGCTTCACATCAATCAATTGAATCCGAGGTTCCGCTAACATTAGCGACAATTCTGATTTAAGGATTGGTCTTGCGGCAGGGTTAAGCTTAATTGCAGAGCCGCGGGTAATATCCTGACTCATCAAACCTAAATGAATTAATTGGCGGATAACACTAAGCCAAAACTCAGTTGATTTATCTTTACCAATGCCCCATGTCGATAACTTATCATGGCCTCTATCTACGATGTTGGCCGCTTTTGAACCACGTAATACTTCAATTACATGGTGGATACCGAAACGTTGCTGTAAACGATAAATACAAGACAGCACTTTTTGAGCATCTTCAGTACCATCATATCGCTTAGGTGGGTCAAGGCAGATATCACAGTTACCACAAGGTTTTGAAGCCACTTCATCAAAGTAGTTTAACAACACTTGTCGACGACAAGTTTGCGCTTCAGCGAATGCTGCCATGGTATGCAATTTATGAAATTCGACTTGTTGTTGGGGCCCAGGTTCAGATTGCTCAATCAAATGCCTAACCCGGCCTATATCGGCAGGGTCAAACAACATATAAGCTTCAGCATCTAAACCGTCGCGGCCTGCACGGCCTGTTTCTTGGTAATAAGCTTCAATGCTTTTAGGAATATCGTAATGCACCACAAAGCGTACGTTAGATTTGTTAATCCCCATTCCAAAGGCCACCGTAGCCACCACAATATCAACTTGATCTTTTAGAAATTTATCTTGAACGTTACCACGATCTTCCTGGCTCAAACCGGCATGATATGCTTGAGCATTAAATCCTTGTAAACGTAAACGCTCAGCCACTTCATCAACTCGTCGACGACTGCTGCAATACACAATACCACTGGTGCCATTTTGGATAGTTAAAAACTGACGCAATTGATTAGCCGCATTAAGCTTTTCAGCCACGGTATACCGAATATTTGGTCGGTCAAAACTGGACAATAAAGTATAAGGGGTCACCCCTAAGCGTTCGCAAATGCTTAAACGCGTGGCGTGGTCTGCAGTCGCAGTTAAGGCCATTAAAGGTAAGTAAGGGAAATATTCTTTTAACTGACCCAAAGCCGCATATTCAGGTCTAAAATCATGACCCCATTGACTAATACAATGCGCTTCATCAACGGCAAACATCGAAACATCGACTGATTGCAGGCGCTCAATAAAATCAGGACGCAGAAGTCTTTCAGGAGAGACATACAACAATTTAATCTCACCAGAATGTAATTTGCGTAACACCTCTGCACTTTGCTCACGCGGTAAAGATGAATTGAGATAAGCAGCTGACACACCACTTTGCAGTAAACTGTCGACTTGGTCTTTCATTAACGAAATTAATGGCGACACCACCACGGTCACACCAGGCAACACAATAGCAGGCAATTGATAGCACATACTTTTGCCGCCACCGGTAGGCATAATCACTAAGGTATCTTGGCCCTGTAAACTTTGCTCAATGACTTCTCGCTGCCCTTCACGAAAGGCGCGATAACCAAAAACTTGCTGCAGGCTCGCGGCAAGTACATCTTGCTCTGTCGTCAACACATCTGAGGACGCAATATTGGTCGAAATCGGAGTATCCATTAACACTACATCATCATTCAAAGGGCATTCATTTTAAAGCACTGAGCCACAGATGTCTTGAACCAAAACGCCTTTGCTATGTTTTCAGCCAAGATAGAAGATTGAGTCGAAGCCACTTTAGGGTTAGATTAAATACTCTATGCCAGTAAGCCCGACCAATATACAACAACGATAATAATAATAAAACGACAAGGATTGCTCATGACCACATCTATTCAAACCCAAGCTTTACAGCAAGTTGCTAATATTTTTGATCAGCATGTTCCATTCCATAATCTGCTCGGTTTAGACATC
>NZ_PJAP01000495.1:0-5959 GCF_002836795.1 Shewanella sp. 11B5
TTGACATACTGCAGTGCTGCCCAACCTGCTGCTTTTTTCATTTCATCTTGTGTCATAATAGTGTTCCCAATGCTAAAAAATCTGTTATTTCTTCTCTAATTGGCTCGATTATAGCGCAAATTAGTGTGTCGGCGTTTGCTGTCCATCATAAAAACGTGCTTTTTTAAACGCACTCAATACTCTGATATTAATGTCGCTCATGAACTTTTTCTCTAGACGTACATCCATTACGTAGGCCTTAACGGTAATGGTTTGTAAAAACTCGCCTAAGTCATATTCGTTACCTAAATTGACAATAATGGGCTTATTTAGAAAAGTATAAGGTGAGCACTGTGTGGCTTCGCGGGCAAGGGCAATGGCTTTTTTGTGGTCAACAAGCATAGGCAAAGTAAATTTTACCACAACCATTTCGTCTAAAGCGCCACTGTTGGCATTAGACACTGCCGTTTTTAAGGCTTCAGCATTGGGGATCATGACAGTATTGTCATCAAAAGTACGCAACCAGGTAACGCTCCATTCTAGCTTAATGACTTCGCCGTAATGGCCTGACAATGTGACCATGTCGCCAACGCGATATGGCGGGTTAATCATGATAATAAACCCTGCAATCATATTTTTAGCCGGTTCCTGTGTCGCTAACCCCACCACAATACTGATAGACCCGACCACGGCTAGAATGAGATTTTCATGCGGGTCGATAATGCCAACGATCGAATAAACAATCACACTAAGCCATACAAATAAACGCACAAAAGGGTATGACCGATTCCAAATTAAGCGGTATTTAGGCAACGCTTTATTCAGTTGATTTAAGCAAAATTGGATCAATACCAATAACAGCCACGCCATTAGACACAGCAGTAAAATACTGATTATTCGATCAAACGAAATAATATCTAAAAATGCTTGTAATGCTTTACGTGAATCTTCCATAGTCGCCTCGTTTAATTAAACAACTTATTGTTATTCACCAAATGGTTGGCGATAATTTTGCTTAATGTTGGAGTAATAAAGTAGAAATGCTCGGCAAAATCTTGTTGCGAATATTGTGCAATAATAAGTCCTTGGCGAGCTAAATATTCTAACTGCAAGCTGCTTTGTTCAATCGTAATGGCAAAAATATGCGCATGCTGACTCACACGTAAGCCACCATGAACATAAATTTCAGCGACTGAAAATAGGTCATTGTCTTGGCATTGTTGCAATACAGATGAGTTAATGCGGCAAATATCAATGCCATTATTTGAACGACTATTTGAACTATTATCCGAACCGATATCGACTTGGTGCGCGAGAGAATACTGTAGCAACAATGATGCTAATTTGGGGTGCCCTTGGCTGATAGTGTACAGCTGTTTTAGTTGGTCTTTATAAGGATTTACAATATCCACTTGCTCAATGTTTGCTTGCTCTGTTTGCTCTTTAGTACTTTTATTGGTGTTGTTAGGGGGTGTGGTAGTCGTTTCTTTGCTCATCACGTCGTTACTGATTAACCCTAAATCAAGCAGATGCTTTGTTTGTATGGTGGCTAATTCGGTTTCACTGAAATAATCGAGCTGAAAAACATGCTTAATAAAGTGATGAATTTGATACTGTGCGCTTAATCGTTGCCATGCAAATATTTCACAGCCCATGATCCAACAATGATGTTTACGCGTTTCCATCACGATAGTCGCAAAGGTCACCAAGGCTTGATTATTCCCCATCATTCTCAACATTAGCTTGTGCATATCATCTATCATAATTAGCTGTGGTGGTTGTTGGTTAATGGCGGCAATTGTCTCTGTGATGGTGTTTGGTGGCGTAATGCCAAAACAATAACAAACATGGGCTATGGCGCCATTTGCGCCTAATGGCGCTTGGTAAAAGCTCATCAGAAGCCACTTGGACGGCAGCGGTTTTACGTTAGGCATCGGTGCTTTTTTAGCGTCATCGGCAATAATGGTTTGCAGTAAAGGTGGCAGTTGGCCTAAAAAAGATGATCCTCCAGATCCCGCTGGCGAGACAATTGCACTGATTTCTCCATGATGATTACGCCATTGGTTTATCACATCGGTAATTTGGTTGAGTTGTTTTTCTCGGCCAACAAAATCATCACTCGCATAAAGTGACTGATATAGCATCACCTGAGTAATTGGGCCACGACGGGCTTGAAGCGGATATTGGTTGGCTATGGTCTTGAGCGACATCTGCCCTTGTTGTGCTTCATCTATCTCTGTTTTTAGGGTGGCTTTAGAGGTAAATAAGCTATTGAGCCATGGATTTAATCGACTAAAAAAACGCAAGTTAATGTCCATCTATACTCTCTTTTTAAACGATTTATTTAATCTTAACATGAAGTAAACAAAAAGCGGTATTGGTGCCAGACGCATACATTAACGAATACGATGGATAATGATAGATTCAATGCAAGGTGATGACAGTGGTAATCAAAACGAGTAAATATTAGTCATAACTAATGTTTTTGGTTTGATCTATGATAAAAAGTTACTAAAAACTTACTAATTATGACTATTTATCTATTGTCGCTCTAATCCTTTATCGTATACTCAGTGAATTATCCGGTCTATCTTTTCAAGTGAGAGTGATGAAATTTCGTTTCTTGTTTGCCTGTGCCTTATTATGTTCAACTTCGTTGAGCAGCCCAATGTCTTTTGCAGCACAAGCCGTGCAAAACAAACCTCAGCAAGAGTTAGCCTCCGGTAGTGCTATGTTGGTCGACTTAACCACCAATGAAGTTTTATATTCAAGTAATCCAAATCAACCTGTGCCTATAGCGTCAGTGACCAAGTTAATGGCGGCCATGGTGACATTGGATGCCAAGCTTGCATTAGATGAAAAAATCTCCGTAAAAATTACTGACTCACCTGTGATGGGCAATATTTATTCACGTGTCCGTTTAGGCAGCGTGGTGACTCGTGAAACCATGTTGTTATTAACATTAATGTCGTCAGAAAATCGTGCAGCAACCTCACTTGCGCATAATTATCCCGGTGGATTTAAGGCTTTTGTGCGAGCAATGAACGACAAAGCGACCGCACTGGGCATGAGCCAAACACGTTATGTTGAACCAACAGGCTTGTCACCTGACAATGTATCTAGCGCTAACGATCTCATATTATTGCTTAAAGCCAGTCAAACATATCCGTTATTAGGCAAGCTGAGCTCGACCACTAAAAAGCACGTTAACTTTGAATCACCACGTTATGCCTTAGATTTTCAAAACACCAATAAACTAGTATTTAAAAACAATTGGAATATTGCATTAACCAAAACAGGCTTTACCAATAAAGCGGGCCATTGTTTAGTGATGTTAACTGAAATGAACAAGCGTAAAGTGGCATTTGTGGTACTGGACTCATTTGGTAAATACACCCACATGGCTGATGCCAACCGATTAAAGAACTGGCTAGAGACTGGGCGTACAACACCAATCCCTGCATCGGCTAAAGCCTATAAAAAACAACGTCAAGCGATTCTGAATAACAGTATTTAATCGCTGAATGACCACAATTAACGCCCATTCACTTTTATTGAATGGGCTTTTTTTATCAATATACTTTTGATGTTGGCTTATTCACATCCATAGGTACCATAAAGTACCTGCTGTTTTATCGATTGTTAAAGCCTTACACTAGTGGCAATTAAACGGTTGTAAGGTAGCAGTATGTTAAACATGGATCTTAGCCAACGAGTGGTGATAAACACAGCCGATCTTGAATGGCAAAATAGCCCCGCTGCGGGCGTATTACGTAAACGCTTAGCGCGTGAAGAAGCCGAGCGAGGCCATGCGACCAGCATTGTTAAATACCAAGCCGGTGCTAAATTTAACTCACACCCTCATCCATTAGGCGAAGAGATTTTAGTGCTCGACGGGCTGTTTTCTGATGAAACCGGTGACTATCCTGCAGGGACCTATTTACGTAATCCTGAAGGTTTTGTCCACGCGCCGTTTAGCTTAGAAGGTTGTACGTTGTTGGTTAAGCTGCACCAATTTCAACCTACAGACTCACAACAAGTGGCCATTAATACCAATGAAACACAATGGTTGCCGGGTCATGGTCAGTTGCAAGTTATGCCGCTACATCAACATGGTACTGAGTCGACTGCATTAGTGAAGTGGCCCGCGGGGACACCCTTTCAACCGCACCGTCATTTTGGCGGCGAAGAAATCTATGTCATTAGTGGAGAGTTTATCGATGAACTTGGTCGCTATCCTACAGGTACGTGGATCCGCAGTCCGCATTTAAGTCAGCATAATCCGTATGTGGAGCAAGACACGGTGATTTTGGTCAAAGTAGGCCATTTGTAATAATCGCTACAAACCCATAAAACGATGGCATTTAGTCATCACATTCATTATAAGAGGTTATTGATTATTTTAGTGAAGAGTGAATGATGCATGTACCTGATAAGTGGGATATGGGGTCTAGGGAGTTAATCCATCAGTTTATTAACCAATATGGTTTTGCGACTGTTGTGTCTAACGATTTAGAGGGCTCGCACTTGCCTTTATTACTCGTTACCTCAGAGGGTGAAAATGGTACCTTGTATGGCCATTTTGCTCGTAGTAATTCCCATTGGAAACACATAGAAAACACAAAAGTGCTGTGTATTTTCAATGGCCCACACTCTTATATCTCACCCACCTGGTATGACTCCCATCCAGCTGTTCCGACTTGGAATTACAGCGTAGTACATGCAAAAGGCATTATTGAATTAACTGATGATGCGACCACCGCCCGAGTACTTGAATCTACCATCCAACAATACGAACCTTCATTGCTAGAAGGTGATGGCTTTATTGCCGATGATTATCAACAAAAATTAGCCAAGGGTATTGTTGGCTTTAAGATTGTCATCGATGAGTTACAAGGAAAGCAAAAACTAGGGCAGCACCGTAACCAAAGTGATCAACAAGGTGTGGCGCAAGGATTATCACTGTCAAATAGGGCTGATGAAAAACAGCTATTAGCTTATATGATGAAGAATAACATAGGATTAGGTAATAAATAGTGGTTCAATCGTATTCGCCACGTTAAGATTAACCTTAATAATCATGTAATCAATTCAGTCTGTCATAATCTATTTCAGCATCACTCTTTAAGGATAAAAAGTGCATAGCGATATTTCTGTAGCGCGCTTTAAGCAATTTCCCCGATTAATGTGGATACTGTTATTTGGCTCGTTTATTACCCGCGGCAGTTATTACATGGTGTGGCCTTTTTTGGCTGTCATTTTGTATGAAAAATTTGCCTTAAGCGCCACAGAAGTGGGTTTAGTGCTGTCGAGTGCAGCGATTATATCGGTATTTACCAGTTTTATTGGTAGTGCACTGTCCGACCGAATCGGCCGTCATAAGTTAATGTACTTTACTGGTGTGCTTTATATCATCTCGTTTTCATTGTTGGCACAAGTCGATTCAGTCAAAGGCTATGTGGTCGTCATGACTCTGTGTTCTATTGCTACAGCTATATGGCGACCGCTAACGTCTGCCACCATTGGCGACATTATTGACGATCCCAAAACCCGTGAACTGGCGATGCAATCTCTGTATTTTATCGTTAACGTAGGTTGCGCTGTCGGGCCAATGTTAGGTGTATGGTTAGGCTTAACCGGAAAACAGTCGAGTTTTTATATTACTGCGGCGGCTTTTGCTGCCTTGTTGGGATTATTATTCTGGGGTTTTAGGCATCAAGCTCGCCAGACTCATTCATCGGCTCCAGAGCTGGTTGCAGATGGACTCATTCCTGTTATGGGTGATGCAACAGCTGCTGTTAAGCGTAAACCTGCCGCAATGAATCGGCGGCAAATAATGTCGATTTTATGGCAAGATAAATTACTGCAAGGTCTTATTTTTGCGAATATTTTGTGTATGTTTATTTATGCGCAAATGGACAGTTCGTTGATCCAATATCTTACTCGTTCAAATGCCCCCGATTTATTGACACTGATTTCG
>NZ_PJAP01000496.1:0-5911 GCF_002836795.1 Shewanella sp. 11B5
ACGTGGATATTTTCCGCATTATGGCTAAACGAGTCATTTGGACTGGGTCAACGTTACGACCACAAAGCGTGGCGAATAAAGCCCTGATTGCTCAAGGTTTGGCTGAGTTCGTATGGCCGCTATTAAATAGTGGCAAAATGAGTATTCCAATCGATAGTGTGTTCCCATTCTCGCAAGTGGTACAGGCACATGAACTAATGGAGTCGGGTACACACAAAGGCAAGATAGTGTTGGATCTGCAAGCCGATCCTCGTTAAGTGTATTAATCCCTTACCAATACACTTATTTATAATGTGGTTTTAATCAGCGGTATATTTTGATAAAAAACTTGAAGCTTGATGTTTTTAAGCTAAAGTCGTGATCACAAAGTGATTGGTCATAAGGTGGCTAATCACTTGGTGAGGCGTTTATTTTGTGAGAAAAATGACAGAAAAGTGTTAAAAATTGACTACAACCGACATTTTTATGCGATTACGCGAAAAATTCATCGTTTTAGGCATTGATTCTCAGAAATATTCTGTTTAAATACCCACACAAATACAGAACAGATAATCGTGGCGCAGTATGAAGATATTATCTTCAATAATCCTGCACCATTTTTAGAATATGTGTTGATTAAGGGCGTTAGCATATATGTATAACACTGCAAAAAAACAACTTTGGTTTGGTGAATTAAGAACATCGAAAGGTAACACTATCGTCGTTCATGATAATCAATTGCCAGAAGCGTCACCAGGGCGCATTTTCATGTACAACACTATCCGTAATACGATTGTGGAGTACGTAGAAGACATCGTTAAAGTAAACTTACACGACTTAGATGAGCAACAAACAAAAGCTGCTATGGCTGAGTTTGGCGATGCATGGAAAGCGGCGCGTAGTGAGTTTATGGCAAAGCATCAGTTACGAATTGATTTGTCAAAAGTACCCGATACAGCGCCACCGCGTAAGGCTAAACCGGCTCCAGAGCCAGATGAAGCGATTAACGCAGATGATGACATTCCAGAATTTGATGATTCAGATGATGACAATGATAGCTTTGATGATATGGGTGATAGTGTAGACGATTAACCCTGCAGATAACATTGAGTCTCTGGCTCAGAGTGTTGTTGGTTCATCGTATTATTCTGCTTATATCTGCTAAAGATTACTGACCATATAAGGAATAATTCATTATTCCTTATATGGTTTATTCTTTGTCGAAACTGTCGACAATAATCGCACCCATTGATGCGGGCATCGCGATTAAAATAATCCGCTTTAACGCTAAGATTGGATCGGTTATTAATGGCAATTTATTTAACGCCAACAGTACGATACTCACCACCAATAACGTCAATATATACGCCGCAATTACCCGCAAAAAAAATGCTCGTCTGCGCTTAACAATATTTGCCTGAAACACACTCTGATAAGCAAATAAGGTAATAAATGCCAGCGACAATACCACAACCAATACCAAATTTAATGTTGGCAAACTGGCCGACAATCGCCACGCTTCTTCAGAAAATGCAATCGGCACCGACAGTGCAAAAGCCCCAACGGCAATTTGACCAATATCTTCGGCATTGAAATTGGGTTTAACAGGCTGATTATTCGGCATCAAACTGATATCGAGTTATGTGGTGATATAGCTTACCAGGTGTTATCCATACATCGCCGGGTAAGTCTGGCTGATTAGGCGAGTCGGGTAGCATTTGTGGTTCAATACACACAGCTTGATGATCGCTTAATACTCGCTGCTTTTTACCAACCGTACCTTGCAAAAAGTTTGCACCATAAACCTGCACCCCAGGCTGATTAGTATAAACCGTCATATTGCGGCCACTATTAGGGCTGGCTAAGCAACCAAAGCGCTGTAAATCCGCACCAGGGTTATCTAACACATAACAATGGTCAAAGCCCTTAGTAGCGGCTAATGCTGGGCGTTCGGTTTGTACTGACATTGGCGTGGGTTTTGTCATGTCTACATCGCTACCTGCGGTAGGTTGTATTGAGGTAGGCACACCAACATCATTCATTGTGAGGTACTTTGTGGCATCCACTTGCAGAGTATGTTGCTCATTAGTGTCGCTGCGATTACCGTCTAAATTAAAGTAGCTGTGCTGGGTTAAACTAATAGGACAGGCTTTATCGGTACTGGCTAGCATTTCAATGTACAAGTTATTACCCACTAAACGGTAATCGAGTTGCACAGTACAATTGCCCGGAAATCCCATGTCGCCGTCTGGGCTTGTTAAGGTTAAGCGGACGCCATCACTTAAGGTACCGAGTTGCCACAATTTCCGATTAAAGCCTTCAACGCCACCGTGTAAACAATTGCTCGCTTGGTTAACGCTAAGTTGGTATTCATGGCCATTATATTGGGTTTTACCATTGGCAATACGATTGCTGTAACGTCCTGCTATCGCGCCTAAATGGGCTTGTTGAGCCAGATAATCTTCGACACTGTCGCAACCTAACACGATATTTTTACGTTCACCGTTGCGATCTGGAGTCCATAATGATCGAATGATGCCGCCTAAACTTAATACTTCAAGTGCGATGATGCCATTATCAATTCTAACCCGCTCAATCTCACCACCACGGGGATCTTGCCAAGGTTCCAGCACACTAAAACGTACCATTTATGCCTCTCTAATCTGTAAATTATTAGCCGATGCGTCCTGCACCGCCACTCGCTGAACATAAGTATATTGTTGCTTCGATACCTGTTTGCTTAAAATATTGGTTTTCAACTAGGTTAATCACCTCATCGGTAAGGTCATGATTGATCAATGCCAATACGCAGCCATCGCTCATACGTACGCCGCCCTTTTCACCGATTAAATTCGCAATCATGCTCACTAAGGTGTCAATGTCGGCAGTGATAATGTCAAAGTCATCGCGCATTGATGCTTGAGACTGTGCCATTAACTGACTAAAACGGGCAACATTGTTTTGTTGCAAAGCTCTGGCAGCATTACTAGTACGTTGGTTTTCGCTAATGACATGGCGTGCTCGACGAAACTGAACATCACTGAGTAATTCTTTATCTGCCGTGAGTAGGCTCAATGATAAATCACGCAAAGAATCGAGGCCAAGTAACTTGGTTATCTGATTACACTCTTGCTTACGTTGTTCAAATTGTTGGGTAAAACCATGACGGTCTTGCTTTAAGTCGATTACGATTAAGCTAAGTTCTTCTGGTAATAGCACCGATTCGCTTTCTAATTCTAAACAATCAATCAATAAGGCATGATCAGGCTCTGCCATCGCGCTAATGATTTGGTCCATCATGCCGCAATCTAACAGCATAAATTGACTTTCGCCGCGTTGAGCTAATTGGGCAATAGCGATAGGAGATAAGTTTAATTGGCTGGCATAACTGATGGCGGTACCAAAAGCGATTTCCAGTGCTGCCGACGATGATAAACCGGCTCCCAGTGGTACGTCACCCACAATGGCTAAGTCTAAGCCCTTAGCTCGTAAACCCGATTGGTTCATAGCAGCGGTTACACTTTTGAGATAATGGCTCCAGTCATCGCCTGCAGCGACTGGGCCTTCTTCACCAAAGTGCCATTGCTTAATTTCCCCAGGAAAAGCGGTTGTCACCGCGCGAAATAAATTATCATCGCGATGCTTTACGGCTATAACAGTATGAAAGTTAATTGCAGCGGGTAATGCGAGGCCTTCGTTATAGTCGGTATGTTCGCCCATAATGTTAACTCGCCCGGGCGCTTGGTATAAATCATCTGGCTTAGTGCCAAATGTACGAACAAATAATTTAGTGGCGCGTTGAGCAGGGTTTGACATACTTCAAAAAATCCGACAAAGGGTGACATGGAAAGACTGGTTACTTGAGTTATAGCATGTCTTTACCGTGTCTGTAACTGAGATTTTTTTATCCGAAGCAAAATTGAAAATACGCTGTAGTAAACAAAAACGCCTAGAGAGTTATCTAGGCGTTTGCAATTGGTGATTAGTTTTATGATGGCGACTCAGATGTCGTATCGTTTATTGCCGATTGGTTTGGCTGATCACTACTAGCCACAACTGAACCAGGTACCAGTTCTGGTGGTGAATCGAGTAGCTCTTTAATCACATGGTCAACAAAACCGGCGCCTGCAGCTTCATACAAGTTATACACAGTATGAACTCCAGACTCTTTTAATGACTCAGCATCTTCAGCGTATTGCACAATTGCGCTGATTTTCCCTTCGTAATTAAGCTTTTGCAATTGTTGCACTGCAAACAAATTACCCGCGTGATGTGGCATTGCCAGTAGCACTAACTCTAAGTGTGGCGCACGTTCAAGCTTGACCCAAAAGTCAGTATCGCTAGCGTCACCTTGTACAACATTACGGCCTTCATTTCGATGAAAATCAACCAGCTCTTGTTTGTGTTCAATCCCTAAAATTTCGCCGGTGTATTTGGCGCGTAATTCATCATATGCCCCAGAACCAATACGGCCCATCCCCAAGATCAAAAAGCGTGGATTACCAATACGGATTTGTCTGTCTTCTGGGTGTAATGGGTGGCGTTCGAGTTTGGTTAATTTTGATTGAAAACGCTGATAAATATTACTGACGTTATTATTAAACGGTGCTGCAAATAAGAAACTTATGCTTAACGCTACCGCAATAATGATCAGCCATTCTGGTGGTAACCAACCCTTGTGTGCCGCTACTGCCGCTACGATTAAACCAAACTCACTGTAGTTACCTAAGTTAAACGAGGCTAATAACGATGTGCGTGAGCGCAATATAAAGCGGGTTAGCAGATAAACAAACATCAAAATTTTCACTGGAATTAGCGCAACTAAAATCGCCGCTAAACCAATATCGGCCAATGTGGGTAATCCGTTTAACCCAATGGTTAAGAAGAAGGCGACTAAGAATAACTCTTTAAAGAAGTAAATCGACTTGGCTAATTCGGATGATTTAGCATGCCCAGCTAATAAAATACCCACTATCAATGCGCCTAAATCGGGTTTTAAACCGACGGCTTCAAATAACCATGCGCCCACCACTAATGCCATCACAAGGCCAAACAATACCAGCATTTCACCGTGGCCGACGCGATCGAACACTTTATAAATAAGCGGTCTTGCAAGCGGCAGTAATAACAATGCAAACGCCCAAACTGACGGGATGTTACCTTTAGAAATGGTTAAAAAGATCACAGCGAAGATGTCTTGCATAATCAAGATACCAATCGCTACTCGGCCATAAAGTGACTGCATGTCACCGCTGTCTTCAAGCACCTTTACCGCAAATACGGTACTGGAAAAACTTAATGCAAAGGAAATTAGCATTAGTTGATTGAAACTGAACCCGTCGAGCTGCTCAATGCCTAAAAAGCCCAACAACTTCAGCACTGGCACAAAAAATAGAATCGAACCAATTAAATGTAAGCTTGAACCGGCCCAAACTTCGGCTTTAAACAGGCTCTTAAGATCAAGTTTAAGGCCAATGGAAAATAGCAGTAAGGTGACACCTAGGTCAGCAAGTTGCTGCAAAATAGGTAAGCTAGTGTCTTCAATGCCTAAGGTGAACAATACAAAACCAGCTGCAAGATAACCAATCAGTGGCGGTAAACCCACTCGGCTGACAAGCATTCCGCAAAGTAGGGTGATAATCAGGATAGCGGGTTCCATAAAGCGCCTTGAATGAGGGGGATAAAATCTTATTGTATAAGAAAAAAGTTAACTTTCGATGACTTTAATGCGTTAAATGCAAAAAACAGCATCTTTAGTAACTAAAGATGCTGTTTTGCATAATGTTTATTGGGTGAGGTTTACATAGCGCTTTAGCTAGGGTCTGTTGAACTTTTCTGGTTGAATTTTGTTCGAGTTAAAACCGATTTAATCGAGGCGAATGGATTGATGCCTAATCATCTAAGCAAAATTCATTCAACAAAGAGTAAAACA
>NZ_PJAP01000497.1:0-5907 GCF_002836795.1 Shewanella sp. 11B5
TTAGCGCCTCTTAATAATTGCTCACGCATTGATGAAATCAAGGTTTCAGCACTACCTATTTTACTTTCACTAATGGCTAAATGATTTGTGGCGTAATCGATATTCTTTTCATATTGTGCAACTAATGTATTTTTCTGCTTTAGATTATCAATACCAATAGCCGCAACAGGATCGTCACCAGCCGTGTTGACTCTTTTACCACTATCAATTTGCGCAATGATTCTATTGGTGGCAGATTGCTTGTCTAATATACTGTTAGTACTTTGCTGAAACATCTGTCCGGTAGAAATTCTCATGATGTATCTCCTAGCGAACCGAGCTTAATAAAGTATCGAAAATGGTTTGTGCTGTAGTCATAATTCTGGCGGCTGCTTGATAAGATTGCTGAAAGCGCAATAAATTTGCAGCTTCTTCATCAAGGTTTACACCAGATTCACTTTGCACTCGGGTACTCGCTTGTTGATATATTGCCGTCGCAGAGCCCACGCGCACTTCAGCAGACTTAGTTTGGCTACCGATATCCAATTTAGTATTTTCAAATACGCTGGTTAAAGTGCCTGTGCTGTTATTCATTAATTTAACGTCTGATAACTTGGCTATTTCGACCGCATTGTTGTTATTGCCTTCGGCAAATGCTAAATCAAACGTAAAGCTATCTGCGGTACCACCAGTACCGCTAGTGGTAATGTCAAAATCCATACCAAAGGCATTGATGTTGTTATTGCTAATCGTGCCTGTGCCTAATGAAGTCCCCGAACTATCAAAGGCTTCATAAGTATTAGGAACAGCAGCAGTATTTAACTCAAAGGTAATTGATGAGCCATTAACACTTTGAAAAACAGCGTTAGTTGAGTCCATGCTGTTTAAGCTAATTGCCGTATTTCCAGAGTTGGCCGTATTTGGCGTGATTTGAGGCCCTGCAGCGGCAATGCCTTTAGGGTCTGTCATCACCACTTTTAAACCTGCAGCAGCACCAGCCGTTGGACGAATTTCAAACTTATCACCATCCGCTATTGGGCCGCCGGCAACATTAATGCTAAAACCTGCACTACTTGTTAATTGAGTACCCGATAATGTTAAGTTTGATACTTTTCCGGTTTGATTATCTGTTAATTGGTAACCATTCGCTGTGGTATAACCCAGCTGGTAACTGCCTCCAGATAAAGCGCCCACATCGTCAATATTGACCGACATGGCTGCCGTACCGCTATTAGTAGAATTACTTCCGACACGGCCAGATGCCATTAATGGGTCGTTAATATCACGAAAAATATTACTACCAATGTCACCGTTTAAATCAAAACCTTTGGACTGCATTTCATTAAAGGTGTCTGCAATGCCTAATGCTAATTGACCGAGTTCTGTACTGGCTGGTAATAAGGTATCGTCCCTAAATGAAAATAATGCGCCAAGTTGACCACCCAGCTTAGACGGATCAACATTAAGAGTTTTATCGCCAATAGAAGCATTAATGCGTGGTTCATTTGGATAAGGATCGCCGGTACTCATGCCCATCGACATCGACACTTCACCCGATACCAACATCACCGAGCCGCCCAACATAATTGACTTTGCGCCGGTATCTAACGGAATAACATTAACCTGAGCATACTGGCTGAGCTCTAAAATAAGTGCGTCTTGCTTGTCTAATACTTGGCTGTCTTGGCCTTGGGATTTCATCAACTCTAAATTGATGCTGCCTAGTTCTTTGCTTATCTCATTTATTCGAGTGGTAATGGATTCTATTTGGCTATTGGTTTGTTTCACCTGGCCATCTAGTTGTGATTGCATTTGATTCAGACCAGCGGCTAACTGTTGCGCAGAACTTAAGCTGTTAGTTCGAATACCAAGATCTGTTGGTAAATCGGCAACACTATTGATGCTTGCAAAAAAGTTGTTCAAATTTTCTGGCACCATTTTGCCAATTTGAGAATAAATCTGATCTAACTCACTTAACTTACTGTAAGACGTTTCAGCCGCACTCATGCTGGTTTGGCCGATGCGTAATTCACGTGCGGCAAATTCGTTATAAACACGTTTAACATCAGACACATAAGTACCGGTGCCATAAAAACTATTGCCCAAGCGTTGTGATTCTAATGATGACTGAGTAGCAACTTGACGGTTGTAACCTTCAGTATTGGCATTGGCGATGTTATTACTGGTCACCCCTAACTGTGCTTGAGATGCTTGAACGCCTGTGCGAGCGATATTGAGTAAGTCAATCGACATTATTTAGTCTCCACAGGTAATATAGATTTAAGGCCTTCTTTAACCGATTTCATCACATTGATGACTTTATTGGCATATTGAGGGTCTGTGGCGTAGCCAGCTTTTTGTAACGCTTTAATAAATTGAGTTGGCTCGCTGGCAACTTTACGCGCATCTTGATAGCGATCGCCTTGGCTAATAAATGACACAAAGTCATTAAAGCTCTGCTCAAGGTTGTCATACATTCTGAAATCCGCTTTTTGTTGCACCGCAATGCCCTTTTCAAATTCCAACGTATTGACTGAGGTTTTATCACCTTGCCAACGCTTGTCTGCTTTAATATTAAACAGGTTATGGCTCATAGTGCCGTCATTACGGCGTACCACTTTTTGGCCCCAACCGGTTTCTAACGCTGACTGGGCAATTAATACCTCAGCTGAGGTTCCTAACGATTTAGCCGCTTTTTCAGCATGGGGATACAACACTGAAATAAAATGTTCTGGGCTGGTAAATTGACTCACAGCTATGCCTTTGCTTTTTGGCAAAGTAACATCAGCTTGCGGCAATACTTTGCCTATTTGTACCGCTTGACTGGCTAATTGCTCACCGCGCAATACACTATTTAACTGTTCACCGTCTAGCACATTAGTAAGTTGGGCTGACATTGGTCGCATCGATTCGGCGCTATCTATAACAGAATGCGATGCTGCTATTTGATCTTTTGGCGCGATAATATCGAGAGTGTCTTTATCTAACTCTGTTGCTGGAGCAACAAACATACTTGGGTTAACTTTGTAGTCTGTATTACCACGCAATACCGATGCTGGTGTAATGGGGCTATCATCTGGGTCTAATTGCTGCACCATCATCTCAGCCAGCCCCAACATGCCTTTATTAGATAAATCGACTGACATTTGCTGATCGCGCATTTGTTCAAAAAATGCGGTGGTTTCACTGTTCATTGGATTGTCTGACTTAAACGCGGCATTAGCATCTCGCATGCTTTTCATTAGCATTTGAATAAAGATACCTTCAAATTGCTTTGCCGCTTCTTTAAGTGCCCCCTTCTCGTCTTTCTGGGCTTGGACACGAAGTGAATCTAGTCCTCCTAGATCCAGAAAGTTCGATGAAGCTGACAACTTTTCCATAGTCATTCCGACAATTATTAGATGATGATAAGTTCACCATGCAAAGCGCCTGCCATTTTTAACGCTTCGAGTATGGCAAGTACGTCTGATGGTGCTGCACCCACTAAATTCACGGCTCTGACAAGCTCATCAAGTGTGGTACCTGGATTAAACATAAACATACGACGATCTTTTTCTGACACATCAATCGTACTGTTTGTCGTAACAACCGTATCACCACCCGCTAATGCGTTGGGTTGTGACACTTGGGTCGCCTCAGCAATAGTCACAGTTAATCCGCCGTGAGTGACAGCCGCGGGTAATAACTTGACGTTTTGGCCAACCACAATGGTGCCGGTACGTGAGTTAACAATCACTTTGGCTGACTCTTCCGCTGGTATAACTTCAATGTTTTCTAATACCGATAAAAACGACACCCGCTGTGAAGCATCGCGTGGCGCACTCACTTGAATAGAGGTGGCGTCAATTGCCTTTGCCATGTCTGGACCCAGTAAATCGTTAATCGCATCTGCGGTGCGTTTAGCAGTCGAAAAATCAGAACGACGTAAATTAAACGTAAGGTAATCACCGCTAGCAAACGGACTAATTACACTGCGCTCGACAATGGCACCACTTGGGATGCGGCCAACCGTTGGAGTGTTTTGAATCACCATTGAGCCATCTAGCCCTTCGGCACTAAAACCACTTACAATTAAGCTTCCCTGAGCAATGGCATACACATTGCCATCGACCCCTTTCAAGAAAGTTTGTAATAAAGTGCCACCACGTAAACTTTTTGCTTCACCTAAACTGGACACGGTAATGTCAAGATTTTGACCCGGCTTAATAAAGGCCGGCATTTCGGCATGCACAGCAACGACAGCGACATTCTTTGAATTAGGACGAACAGAGTCTGGTAAATTAATGCCGAAATTTTTGAGCATAGTTCTGAAAGTTTGTTCGGTATAACGGGTTTTTTCCCCAGTACCAGGCAAACCCACCACCAAGCCATAACCCACTAATTGGTTACTTCGCACCCCTTGAATACTGGCGATGTCTTTAATCCGTTCGGCATGTGCAGGCGCGGTTAGCATTAATATTGATGCAACAGCCGCTACCATCAGGTTGATTTTCATGCATTACTCCTTAAAAAGGCCACCAGTCACTCATAAAGAATGAACTCAGCCAACCGACTTTTTGGGAGTCAGCAAACGTACCGGTACCGCTATACTGAATACGAGCGTTAGCCACTCGTGTCGAATCGATTGTATTGTCTGGATTAATGTCTTCGCTGCGGATCATTCCGGTGACACGAATAAACTCATCACCGTTGTTAATTGAAATCCATTTTTCACCGCGGATCACCAAGTTGCCGTTACTGAGCACTTGGATGATATTGGCTGAAATACTGCCATCTAAACTGTTAGATTGATCGGCATCAGACTCGCGCTTGGTATTCATGCTGTCGGAGTAACCTAAATCAATTGGGACACCACTGATGGAAATATTTTTACCGCCGGCATAAACTGGCTCTACGCTTAAATCTGAGCCTTTTTTGATTTCGTTATTGGCGCTTTTTGACGCTTGAGTGGACTCTTTTAAAGTCACGGTAATAATGTCACCGACGCGGTGCGCACGAATATCGGAATACAAGCTTGATGCTTGGCTATCAAGATAAATAGACCCCGTCGCCGCCACCTGCGTAGGTACTGTATCTGGGTATACCGGCGCATAAAATGGATCATCAGCAATCGGTTTTTTAGCGGTTGAGCTACAACCAACCAATAACACCACTGAGGCTAACGCAATGTATTTAATCATGTTAGCTCCTTAGAGATTCTGATTAATATAAGACAGCATCTGGTCAACTGCCGAGATAACCTTTGAGTTCATCTCGTAAATACGTTGACCTTGAATAAGGTTGACCAACTCTTCTGTTACATTCACGTTAGAGGTTTCTAGTGCTCCTTGGCGAATAGAACCTAAGCCGTCTAACGATGCTGTACCTTGAATAGGTGTGCCGCTTGCACCCGTTTCGGTATACAAGTTTTGTCCTAACGGGTCTAAACCTGCCGGATTAATAAAATCGGTCATGGTTAACTGGCCAATAACCTGACTTGCTGCGGTACCAGGGGTTTGCACTGATACTTCGCCCGATGCAGACACCGTAATACTGGTTGAATCATCCGGGATGGTAATTGGCGGTTGCACCACATAGCCTGAACCTGGAGTTACAATCTGACCGGTATCATCTAAGCTAAACTGGCCATTACGCGTGTAGGCTGCGGTGCCATCTGGCATTTGCACTTCAAAAAAGCCCGAACCTTCAATCATTAAATCTAATGAGTTATCGGTAGTGAGCATGTTGCCTTGGGTAAACATTTTTTGGGTAGCAACAACTTTAGTACCCGCACCAATGTTTAAACCATTGGGTAATTTGCTGTTGTCTGAGCTAATGCCACCGGCTTGATTAACCGTTTGATAAAGTAAGTCTTCAAATACCGCGCGACTTTTCTTAAATCCGACAGTACTGGCGTTGGCCACGTTATTCGAAATAACGGCAATGTTA
>NZ_PJAP01000498.1:0-5899 GCF_002836795.1 Shewanella sp. 11B5
GGCAGCGTTACCAAAGTAAAATTTTTTAATCATTAATAGACGATCAGTCTAAATTAGGAGTGCAGAATGTTTAATGGCATGTTGATCGAGAAAGATGACCAAGGTTACCGCACCACAGTGAAAAGCATTGATGAAAGCGTGCTACCTGAAGGTGATGTGACGGTAAATGTGCTTTATAGCACCCTCAATTATAAAGATGCGCTCGCGATTACCGGTAAAGCGCCGGTAGTGAGATCATTCCCTATGGTGCCAGGCATTGATCTAGTAGGCATTGTCGAACATAGCGATAGCGACAAATTCGTTACGGGTGATACGGTATTATTAAATGGTTTTGGGGTAGGCGAAACCCATTGTGGTGGCTTGGCCACTAAAGCCCGTTTAAAAAGTGAATGGCTTATTCCACTGCCAAAGGCATTTTCACCGCAACAAGCAATGGCGATAGGCACAGCAGGCTATACCGCAATGTTATGTGTGATAGCTCTTGAGAAAAATGGCGTAACGCCAGATAAAGGTGAGGTGCTTGTCACTGGTGCTAATGGCGGAGTAGGCAGTTTTGCTATCGCTATTTTAGCTAAGTTGGGCTATCACGTCGTCGCTTCGACTGGCCGAATGGATGAAAGTGACTACCTAAGAAAATTAGGTGCTAAAGACATTATCGATCGCACAACTTTGTCAGAAGCGGGTCGTCCATTAGCAAAAGAGCGTTGGGCTGGTGCTGTTGATTCTGTCGGCAGCCATACTTTAGCCAATGTGTGTGCCAGTACCAAGTATGGTGGAACGGTTGCCGCTTGTGGTTTGGCACAGGGAATGGATTTTCCTGCCAGCGTAGCGCCGTTTATTTTACGTTGTGTGACCCTAGCGGGTGTTGACAGTGTAATGCGACCTTTAGCTGACCGTATTGAGGCATGGCAACGTTTAGGTGATATCCTGGATGTTGGTGTTTTCGATGACATTGTTCACGAGATCAGCTTGACTGAAGCGATTGATGTGGCAAGTGATTTGTTAGCAGGTAAGGTTCGTGGCCGTGTGGTTGTTGATGTAAATCGTTAATCGAATGATTTTAATCGAAGGTATTTATCTAAATACTTTGTCGGTCTGTGTATAGCAGACCGATTAATTTCTAGCACTATTGGCTGCACCATCTAGTACTTTATAATAGTAAGCCGTCTCGATAATCTTCTGCCACAGCCAGGTTTATGAATGCCTTTATTCGAAGATTTAATGCAGAAGTAAGATACTCAGAATACTATTTTACATCACTATTTTCAGTTGTGTTATTACTCTGCTGCAAGTGTTGATGAGCTGACATAACGGTCAATAAAATTTTGTGTCGGCATAGGTTTGGCAAATAAATAGCCTTGTAAGTAATCGCATGAAAGTTGTTGAAGTAACTGATGCTGCCCTATGGTTTCAACGCCCTCAGCGACCACTTTAACCTTTAAATGATGTGCCATGGTGATAATGGCTCGCACCAACGCAATACTATTTTCATTGCTTTCCATATGCTTAATAAATGAACGGTCAATTTTTAAAATATCAATATCGAGCCGCTGCAAATAGGCTAATGATGAATATCCGACCCCAAAATCATCAATGGCGATATCAATACCGTAATTGTTGAGTCGCAGCATTTGTTGTTGAATGGGTGAGTCTGGGTCCATCAAGGTATTTTCTGTCACTTCAATAATCATGGTATCGCGAGGTAAATTGAATTTATTGCACGCTAAAATCCATTCATCGACCCACAAACCCTCATGATCAATTTGTAGCGGTGAGGTATTAACGCTCACTTGCATTTTGTTGCCCGACAGCTGATAAAAATGAGCGGCATCTTCAATCGCTTGATTTCTTACCCAGTTACCAATTTCTTCTATTAAACCATTTTGTTCGGCCACTGGAATAAATTCATTGGGTCCAATAAGGCCGCGTTGTGGATGATTCCAACGGATGAGCGCTTCTGCCTTAGTAACTGTAACGCCGCATTGATCAAAAATAGGTTGATAAAACAACACAAATTGACCGAGTTTGAGTGCGATGCGGATTTCTTCGATAAGGCGACGTTTTTCAATGGCTTGTTCTTCAATAGCATGAGAGAAAAACTCATATCGATTGCGGCCTTTGCTTTTAGATAAGTACATGGCTTGGTCGGCATGTTTAACTAACGCTTCAACATTTTGGCCATCAGCAGGATAAAACGTGAGTCCGATGCTACCCGTCACGTTAACTTGTACCTCTTCAATGCTAATGCATTGCATCAGGCTACTTTTCACTTTTTCAGCAATTGAGGCAGCGTGTTCTAAGTCACTCACATCTTCAATAATTAAAGTGAATTCGTCTCCGCCGAGTCGCGCAACCGTATCATGATCTCGAACGCACCCGCGTAAACGTTTAGCAACTTGATGCAGCAACCTATCCCCATATTCATGGCCTAAGGAATCGTTGATCTCTTTGAAACCATCAAGATCGATAAAAATTAACGCAAAAACCATGTGGTCAGTATCAATGAGCGATTGAAGTTTTTCATAGAAATAACGTCGATTAGGTAACAGAGTTAATCCATCTTGATAGGCATATTCGTGTAACTGGCTATTGGCATTTTCAAGTTCTCCAGTACGCAGTTTTACTTCAGTTTCAAGGGAACTCTCACGCTGTTCAATATTATCTAACATGCTATTAAAACATGTGGTTAATTGGCCAATTTCATCTTCAGACTGAATTTGAGCACGTAAACTGTAATCTTGTGATTCGGTTATTTTTTGCGAAATTTTAGCGAGGTATAACATCGGACTTAAAAATTTACGACGTAAAAATAATGATAGAAAAAAGCTGGCACAAAGGGATGATAAGAGTAATAGCACAATAAATTGGCCGTAAAACGAAATCCTATCAGTAATAATGCTGTCATCTACCGATATGTGTAAATCACCATAGTTTTGGTTGTCGAGTGTTAATGGTGTTATTACTTGGGTGATGTCATTGAGGTCGTCATCAGTCAGAGTCATAGAAGGGCGCTTTGATAATGCTTGAGCTAAAACTGCGCCTTCAACATTAGTGACACTGACTGACAATACATCTGATCTTAACAAAATAGGATTAATCAGTTCTTGAATAGCATCTTGATCATCAAACAATAAGGCTGCGGTGATATTAGGTGACAGCATTTGCGATAAGCTGTGTAAACTTTCAACTTGTTCTCTTTTAGCGGAAGATAGCTCGAAGGCGCTAAATATTGATGTCACTGTCAGTGTAGAAATTAGGGCAACGCTCATTAAAATGAACTGCAATTTTTTACTGATAGTATTGAGTGCGAAAAATTGTTTCATAGCATTAATTGTTCACTACTCGACCTAGGCGCAATACTTTTGAACTCATCGTGATACCAGACAATTTTAACTTGTCGGGTGAGACTTCAAAACGAATTTTACCACCGGATAAAAAGAAACGAATATGGCCACCTTGCTCTATAAAGTTGTCAGTTTCACCGACGATCATGACATCTGCAAGATATTTATTATTCAATTGTTGCCAAGATTCAAGGGTGTCGGTTGTGATAAACAAGATATTGCACTGGGCTAAATTCGGTTCTGTGAGGCTCACTTCGACATTCTCTATCGGTAAATTATTGACTTTACGACCCTTGAGAATTGAGCGCGAGACACTGATAAAGCTATTATCAGGGCTGCACAGTGTAAAAGAACTGGCCGTATTAGCCTGGTTATTCCATTCGCCGTAACGGGCAAAGTTAAATAAAAAACCAGCTTTTAGTGCATATTCTTTTTCAACAGCAATCGCGCCTTGGCTTATGGAAAGCAAAAGCGTTATTAATGATCCAAACAGAATACGTTTAATGGTTAACATCAAGTCAGTTAGAATTTCGCCGTAATTTTAAAAGTGACACTTTCATCTATAAAGGTTGATTGCGTGTACGTTTCACCATGATTGCCATACTCAAGATGCGTGCCTGCGAACAGGTTTTTGCCCATAATGGCGAAGGCCCAATTAGGCTGAAAAGCCCAATTCCAGGTTATATCGAGAGCGGTATAATTATCTGTTCGATAGGCATCACTATTTTCAACTCTGAGTGAAGCAAAGATATTATGTTGTTCAAAAAAATGTATATCAGCTTTAGTAAAGAGTTGGCGACTGGTTGAGTCATAGCCAATTGCGGGAAAAGTATTGTCCACTAAATCGTAATTAAAGGTGTTATAGCTATAACCTACTTCGGCAGTAAAGTTGTCTACCGGTTGCCATGATAAAACCACATCACCACCTTCAGTGGTAAGCCCGGCATTAGATACTAAGTTAAAGTTAATTGATGTTGTCGTTAATGCTTGTACTGCTGCATCAATTTGTCCAGCTTGTAACATTGTAAAAACGGGGATAAATTGATCGATATTAGGATCGATTTCGATCACGGCAACATTATCCGTGTCGGTATGATAAACTGATAAATCCAGCGCCCATGTAGTATCAGATAAACGATAGCCCATTTCATAGGATACCGACTTTTCTGACTTCACCTTGTTATTACCATTTAGATAAGTTCGGATGTAATAACGATCAATTTCGGGTATGCCTGTAGTGATAGGTGATACTTCTTCGACTCTTTGACCATCAATAATGTAGTTGTCGTTAAACATCAGTAACGACGGCACGAGAACACTTTTTGATACAGATAACCATACGACTTGGTTATTCTGTGGTTTCCATACTAACCTTGCTAACGGTTGGCTTTCCCAGCCAGTCAAATCGTTATGGTCAACTTTGACACCCACAATAAAGTCTAATTTATCTGCAATCACGTTATATTGAGCTTGTGCTAATGTTCCATACTGGTGAAGATTATCAAAACCACCGCCACTTTGTATAAAAGTACTTTGTGCAAATGAAATAGCGTTGTAACGATAATTTAGCCCCCAATCAAACTGCAAGTCTTGGTACAAAAAATTAATTTGGTAATCAAGATCAAATGATTCGAACTCTTCTTGAATATAAGTTTGCTCACCACTTTGCTTTAACCACGATGTTTGTAGCATTTGGTTGGCGGAAGGTGAAATGCGATTTTCCAATCTTGCCATGATGCGAGCATCGGTACGATCTAAGCTACCGGTAAATGAGATATTGCGGTTACTGCTGTCAACGACACCATTAAAATTTTGGCCTAATGTTGACTGAGTGATATCACCTTGAATAAGACCAGACCATTGATCGTTAGGTGTGAAATCAAACCGTACTCCAGCTGATTGTTGCTCAGTAAAGTCAGCCGGCGCCATCTTAATGCCTTTGTCCGATGTCTGGCCATCTTTCACATGACCATAGACTCTAAAGCTGCCGTTATTACCGATATCGCCACCATAACGAAGGTTGGTATCAACATTAAGCTGGCTACCACTGCTGACATCAGCATATAGGCCCCGAGTATCAATGCTGTTTTTAGTAATGATATTAATAACGCCATTAGTGGCATTGCTGCCCCACAGTAACCCACCTTGCCCGCGGATAATTTCGATACGTTCAATATCGTATAACGGCACGTTCAGGGTTTCCCAATAAACAGCGGCAAACTCAGGTGTATATAAACTTTGACCGTCGATCATGACCAATAATTTGCTTGAAAATCGCGAAGCAACACCACGTGATGAAATCGCCCATTGATTATTATCAAGTTGCCTAACGGCTAATCCGGGGACCATTTTCAGCGCTTCTGGCACAGAAGTTACGCCTGAACGAGTAATTTGTTCTTTGGTTAATACGTATATAGATGAGGCGGTTTCAAAGGCTGATTGGGTTCTTTTCATCGCCGAAGTTACTTGTACATCCATCGCCATCAGTGAATCTAAATCCAAATCAAGGTCGCTAAGAGATTCTTCAGCTACAACCCAAGGCGAAATCAACATAA
>NZ_PJAP01000260.1:0-24089 GCF_002836795.1 Shewanella sp. 11B5
GTATTGGGTATTAAGCTGCAAGATGGTTTGTTGGGTTTTGCGATAGTACAGCAAATTATAGATGAGGCGACGTTACTCGATATTTGTGTGGCACCAGATAAACAAGGCTCAGGGTTTGGCTCGTTATTAATGCAGCAATTGATTGATGATGCGAAAGATGCGGGTGCAGTTGTGCTGATGTTAGAAGTTCGTCAGTCAAATGAGGCTGCAAAATATTTATATGAGAAAGCTGGTTTTATTGAGTCAGGCAGGCGTAAAAATTATTACCCTACAGATGATGGTTATGAAGATGCCATTTTAATGGATTTAGCATTGAGTTAATTTTTTGCGTGATTCAATTGAATACAAAAAAAACAGCGCTAATTGAGCGCTGTTTTTTATTTGGGAGAAGTAAGATTACTTAACTTCTTTACCTTGAGCTTGTAAGTCTGCGTGGTAGCTTGAGCGAACAAGTGGGCCACAGGCTGCATGTGTGAAACCAAGTTCATCAGCTAACGCTTTCAACTCATCAAATTCTGCTGGTGGAACATAACGTTCAACGGGTAGATGAAATTTAGACGGTTGTAAGTATTGGCCAAGCGTGAGCATTTCTACGTTGTGAGCACGTAAATCTCGTAATACTTCGGCTATCTCTTCGTTGGTTTCACCTAAACCCATCATTAAACCAGACTTAGTCGGAATAGTTGGATGACGCTCTTTAAAGCGTTTAAGTAGGTCTAATGACCACTGATAGTTAGCGCCTGGACGTGCTTTGCGGTAATGAGCAGGAGCCGTTTCAAGATTATGATTAAATACATCAGGAGGCTCGGTCGCTAAAATATCTAATGCGGCATCGATACGACCACGGAAATCAGGAACAAGAGTTTCAATCTTGATTTCAGGGTTTAATAAACGAATTTCGCGAATACAGTCCGCAAAGTGCTGTGCACCACCATCCCGTAAATCATCACGGTCAACAGAAGTGATCACCACATATTTTAACTTCATGTCTTTAATCGTTTGGGCTAGTTTTTTAGGCTCGTCAGCATCAGCTTTTAGCGGACGACCATGGGCCACATCACAAAAAGGGCAACGACGGGTACAGATTGCACCTAAGATCATAAAGGTTGCTGTGCCGTGGTTAAAGCATTCTGCTAAGTTAGGGCAAGATGCTTCTTCACAAACTGAGTGCAATCCGTTTTTACGTAATGCCGCTTTTATCTCGAGAATACGTTGATTTGAAGAGGGTAATTTTACTCGTAACCAATCCGGTTTACGCAGCATAGTTTCGCGCTCTGATGGCACGACTTTTACAGGAATTCGTGCGACTTTATCGGCATCACGTAATTTGACACCTGGTTGTAATCTTTCAGGCCTATTCATTATTCTGCTAATCCTTGATGATGTACAAGTTGTTGATAGCCCATAATTTGGCTAAAGGTTTGGATTAATTTATCGCCAGCTTCAAGCACAGTTTGTGGACCACCTAATGCTTTACATTGCACCATTTCTAAACCAGCATATCCGCAAGGATTGATACGCTGAAACGGGGCTAAGTCCATATCGACATTTATTGCTAAGCCGTGAAAAGAGCAGCCTTTACGGATGCGTAACCCTAAAGAGGCAATTTTTTGTTCTGTGACATAAACACCAGGAGCGTCGGCTTTTGCGTAAGCATTAATAGCGTAATAAGCGAGCATATCAATAATACTTTGCTCAATATTGTTCACTAACTGTCTAACACCTAGTTTATTACGTTTGATGTCAATAAGTGGATAAACCACTAATTGTCCTGGACCGTGGTAAGTAACTTGGCCACCGCGATCGACTTGAATAACTGGAATATCACCAGGGTTGAGTATGTGCTCGCTTTTACCTGCTTGGCCCTGGGTAAATACTGGTGGATGCTCAACAATCCAAAGTTCATCTTGGCTGTCGCTATCACGAGTGTCAGTATATTCCTGCATTGCATGCCATGTCGATTCATAGTCTTGCATACCAAGATGGCGGATGTGCAGTGTTTGTGCTTGCAAGGGCAACGTCTCCCCCAGATAAATGGTGTGTGTCCATCGAGTCAATGGTTTAATTCTTGAGTATTATACTCAAGTTTATGAGTAAAGAAGACTCTTTGGGCTCTTACAGTACGCGTTTTACACCTTCAATTGCGGCAAGATCAATATACGCTTTTTCAATATGTTCTTTGCTGGTAACGGTAATACGGATGGTCACTGAATAGTAACTGCCTTTACTTGATGCCTTCACGCTTGGAACATAATCACCGGGAGCAAGTTGTTGCGCTACAGCAACAACACGATCGGCTAGGGTATCGTCAGCATCACCAATCACTTTGAAAGGGCACGAATTAGGAAATTCCATCACTTGGTCAAACGTTGTATTTAACATTAACTTACTCGATTCTGTTTTGGTGTTACTAATATGGTGGCAATTATACCCGATTCAAGCCCAGTAGATCTTAAAAAATTAAAGCCGCTGATTAGGCGGCTTTAATTAGTTGATTCACTAATGGATTCATGAATAGATCATGTAAATCTGTTTAATTACTCAAACCAACTGGCAAACATTTGCTTAAAATAATCCATTAACTTGCTGAATAAGCCGCCTTCTTGAACTTCATTCAATGTCACTAGCGGGAACTGAGCAATGTCTTTTCCATCAAGCTGGAAAAAGACACGACCAACTGTTTCGCCTTTAGCAAGTGGGGCAGTTAGTGGCTTTGTTAACTCAAAGTTAGCCTGTAAATCTTTTGCTTTACCACGGCTAATAGTAATAGGGGTGTCGGTCATAACACCGAGATCAACTGTTTCTCTATCGCCATACCAAATTTGTTGAGTTACGAAGGTATCGCCAGCTTTGTATGGTGTAATAGTTTCGAAAAAACGGAAACCATAGTTGAGTAGTTTCTTACTCTCAGCTTTACGTGCAGATTCACTCGATGTGCCCATCACAACGCTAATAAGACGCATGCCTTCGCTGGTGCCTGAAGATACTAGGTTGTAGCCTGCACCTGATGTATGGCCAGTTTTAATACCATCAACGTTTAAGCTTTTATCCCATAACAAGCCATTACGGTTATATTGCTTAATGCCGTTATAGGTAAAAGACTTCTCTGAATACACTTTATATTCTTCAGGTACATCACGGATCAGCGCTGCACCTAAAATGGCCATATCATAAGCTGTCGTTTTATGATTTTCTGAGTCTAAACCATGAGAGTTTTCAAAGTAGCTATCCTTCATGCCTAATTGCTTGGCCCATGAATTCATTAAATCAACGAATGCACCTTCTGTACCAGCAATGTGCTCAGCCATAGCAACACAAGCATCATTACCCGATTGGATAATAATACCGCGGTTTAAGTCGTGTACTTTGACGGTTTTACCCACTTCGATGAACATTTTTGATGAGTCAGGGAAATTCTTTGCCCACGCGTTCTTGGTAATGGCTACATCATCATCTAATGAAATATTACCGACACGGATTTCATGGCCAATAACATAACTGGTCATCATTTTTGTCAGACTTGCTGGGTTTAAACTTTCGTAGGCATTTTCTTCAGCAATGACTCTGCCAGAATTATAATCCATTAGCACGTAAGCTTTAGCGGCAACACTAGGCGCATCAGGTGTCACCATAGGTGCGCGATTGGGTGTAGGACGTATATCTGGTTGTGGCGTTGCTGCGAGTGAAGAAAAACAGACAACTGATGCAAAGAGCATCGTTGTTAATTGAGCGGTTTTGGAAGTCATAATGAAGTTAGCACGTCTCTAGTTAGTCGAAGAAAAGACAAAGATCGATTGGTATAATTTTTCGATTATACATTAGTAGGCAGTCATTTCGCATTAAGGTTCATTCATCCAATGTAAATGAACCTTAATGTTACTCTTTATCACCAGTATTATGGCTTACGGTACGATAAAGCTTTGTGGATAACCATCAATTTGCACACGATCGAGCAACTTATTAGTTAGATGAATTTGTCTGATCGGGCCCAACTGCAATCTGTGCATGCCATTTATCGATGTCACGCGAGAATTCACGGCATATTTGGTTTCTAACTGCTTAGCCAACATATTTATACGCAGTTTATCTTGAGACGCTGCAACTTGAATAAAGTGATTGTCATCATCTTTTAAATCGCTTATTACTCGCTCTTCTGGTGAGGGAATGTAAACGGTTTCAATGGCGACTTTTGCGGTTCCTCTGGCCAGCATGCCTAAGTGGTAAGCAGCAGCATAAGATAGATCAATCACTCGACCATGATGAAACGGTCCGCGGTCATTTACTCTAACAATAATTTGTTTATTGTTGTCTAAATTGGTCACTTTGACATAACTGGGTAAGGGCAGGTTTTTATGCGCTGCAGACATAGTGTACATATCATAAGTTTCGCCATTAGAGGTTAAATGACCATGAAACTTTGAACCATACCATGATGCATGACCTTGCTCTTTAAATCCCTTTCCGCTGTCGAGTACTTGATAGCTTTTGCCTAATACGGTGTAGTTACGATTACCTTGTCTGCTATAAGGTTCGTATTTAGGTTGGGCGTTTTTAACCAAGCTCACATCTGGTGCATCATCAGGATAACGATCGTTAGCCATTTGATAGCGGCTTTTTTTCCCCGATGAGGTTTTTTTAGCATCATTTGACGAGCAACTGATCAGTAGTGCACTGCTCAACATGATTAATAAGATGAAACGGTAATTAATTGCCATGTTGATTTACCGATTTGTGGTGGGCGTTAAGTTGTTGGCTAAACTGATAAACTGCCATTGCATATAACGGGCTGCGATTATAGCGAGTGATCACATAAAAGTTTTTAAGCCCGAGCCAGTATTCAGCGCTTTCAGCTTGATCTAGTTTAATTAACAATGCAGCTTGTGATGCATCAATATCTTGATTATCTGCCAAGCTTAATGTTGGGCTAAGAATGTCTGATACCTTGTAGTGAAGCTTTTCTTTGGTCCAAACATTCGCTTTTGGGGCTGTGCTTGATGTGTGATTCAGTAATAGCGCCACAGGCTGACCTTTTTGCCAACCGTGTTGATGAAAATAGTTAGCCACACTGCCAATAGCATCTGCTTTACTGGTTAATAAATCTCGTCGACCGTCGCCATCAAAGTCGACAGCGTAATGACGGTAGCTAGATGGAATGAATTGACCATAACCCATTGCTCCAGCATATGAGCCTTTTAAGGTGTCATTATCGAGCTTTTCTTCTTTAATCAACGACATTAAATTGGCATATTCACTGCGAAAGAACGTCGCTCGTGGTGGGTAATGAAAGCCCAACGTATATAGGGCATCTTGCACACGATAATTGCCTAAGTAACCACCATAGAATGTTTCAATGCCAATAATGGCCACTATAATTTGTGGATCGACGTTAAATTGCTTGGCTGCTTTATCGATGGTTTGCTGGTTTTCTTGCCAAAACTCTAGCCCTTTTTGCAACCGTTTGTCGGTCAAAAAAATAGGATAATATTGGTGCCAAGGTTTCGCTTCCCAAGGTTTTGATATCGCGTCAATAATGGTTTGATCGAAGCTTGAAGACGCTAAAAACTGCTCGACTTCTTGTTGCTTGAATCCTTGTTTTACTTGTTCAGCAATAAAGGTTTTCTGTAATGCTTGAGTGTCTGTTTCGGTCACTGCATTTGCGTTAAAAACAGTACCAATAAGTAATGCTAAGCTGGCGATTTGAACGGTTATCTTTGTCATGGTTAACGTTAATCCTATCTATCGACAAATCGTCTGTGGGTGTGAATGCTCATTAAAATACCAAAACCTGTCATTAAGGTCAGCATCGAGGTTCCACCATAACTGATTAGCGGCAAAGGTACACCAACCACTGGTAAGATGCCTGATACCATACCTATGTTAACAAAAACATAGACAAAAAACGTTAGGGTGATACTTCCGGCCAATAAGCGTGCAAAACTTGTCTGTGCTCGTGAAGCGATAACCAGACCTCTGCCAATGACAAATAAATACATTGCCAGTAATACTAAACTGCCAATTAATCCGAATTCCTCACCGATCACAGCAAAGATAAAGTCGGTGTGTCGCTCAGGTAAAAACTCTAATTGTGATTGAGTCCCGTCAAGCCAACCTTTGCCCCAAAGTCCACCTGAACCAATGGCAATTTTCGATTGGATAATATGATAACCCGCGCCGAGAGGATCTTGTTCAGGATTAAACAAGGTTAATACTCGAGTACGCTGATAATCGTGCATCAAGAAAAACCATAAAACAGGTAAAAAGATCAGAATGGCGGTAACAAAGCCGCCGACAATTAACCAACTCATGCCAGATAAAAACAACACGAATACCCCAGAAGCAGCGACCAAAATGGAGGTGCCTAAATCCGGTTGTTTAGCGATGAGTAATGTTGGGATTAGTAGGATAATAACGCCACCGGCCAGATAGCGCTTTTTGGGGGGCAGCGGGAACTTACTGATATACCACGCCATGGTTATGGGGAAGGCAAGTTTGATAAGCTCCGATGGCTGGAATTCCATAAACCCTAAATTAAGCCAGCGCTGAGCACCTTTATTAATGGTGCCAAATAGTTCAACGCCGATGAGTAACGCTACCCCTGCAAGATAAATAGGTAAAGCCCAACGCCTGAGGATTTCAGGATTGATTTGTGCAAAGCAAAACATCACGCCCAACGACAACGCCATACGTACAAGTTGGCGCTCCATCATCGCAGGATCTTCGCCACTGGCAGAATAAATCACAAAAAGACCAAAGCTCATTAAAATAACGATGCCGATGAGTAATGGCACATCTAAGTGTATTTTTTGCCAAAACGATTTTTGATATGCATGATTATTCACGGTTTTACCGCCCATTCGTCTCGTAAAATATACTCATCGAGCAATGCTCGTGCTAGTGGGCCTGCATTGGCGCCACCCCAGCCGGCGTTTTCTAATACCACCGCTAAAACAATACGAGGGTTTTCATAAGGTGCGTAAGCAACAACTAATGCATTATCGCGCAAGTGTTCTGCAATAGTGTTGGCATTATATTTTTGATCTTTGGCTACACTAAATACCTGCGCTGTACCCGTTTTCATTGCTGCGGTATAGGTGGCATCGGTAAAGCGAGATTTATCAGCCGTTTGACGCATAGCTTCATTGATGATGTCCCAATTGCGAGGGTCTTTAAGCTCTATTGGTACTTGCTCATCAATCGGCGAATCAATTTTAACCGTACTATTTTTAAATGATTTTAATAAATGCGGGGTAAAACGCTTGCCTTTATTTGCCATGATAGTCACCGCATTGGCAAGCTGCAGCGGCGTAGTAGTCCAATATCCTTGGCCAATACCGACCGAAATGGTATCGCCATTATACCAAGGTTGGTTGTAACGCATTCTTTTCCAGTCTCTAGATGGCATTACGCCATCTGACTCTTCAAAAATATCGATACCGGTACTTTTACCAAATCCAAAACGATCCATAAATATGGCCATTCTATCGATGCCAACCTTATAGACGAGGTCATAAAAGAAAATATCACAAGAGTCGACAATGGCATGATAGATATCTACCCAGCCATGGCCCCATTTTTTCCAGTCGCCCCATTTGCGATCGACGCCTGGCATTTGCCAATAGCCCGGATCCCAAATACGCGTGCGTTCGTTAATGATTTTTTCTTCTAACCCGAGTAACGCTACATGCGGTTTGATGGTTGATGCTGGGGAGTATTGCCCTTGGGTTGAACGATTAATTAATGGCCGCGATTTATCATTTAATAAGTCATTATAAGCTTTAGAACTAATGCCGTGAACAAAGGGATTAGGGTCATATGATGGGCTTGAAATCATGGCTAAAACACCACCATCTCTAGGATCTATAGCAACGACAGAGCCTTTTCGGCCATCTAAAAGCTCCATGGCCTTCTGCTGTAGTTTGAGATCTAACGTGAGATAGATGTCTTGTCCTGGTGTTGGCGGAGTCACTTTAAGCGTGCGGATCACTCTGCCACGATTATTGACCTCTTCTTCGAGGTGACCGGGGGTACCATGAAGTAAACTTTCATAAAATTTTTCAATGCCTTGCTTACCAATATCTTTGGTTGCGGCATAGTTTTTCCACTGACTACTTTTTTCAAGCAAGGCTTTATCTCGGCTATTAATTTTGCCGACATACCCTAATACATGAGTCATTAGTGCATTAAAGGGATAATGGCGCTTAAGGCCTGCTTCAACATAAATCCCCGGGAATTTATATTGATTAACACTAAAAATGGCGACTTGTTCGTCGGTTAATTTACTTTTAATGGTTAACGGCTTAAATCGGCGATGAAACTTTAAGGTTTCAGTAATGCTTTCGCGCTCATCTTCAGTGAGTTCAATGAAGGTATTAAGTTCGTCTAAAGTCGCAGTGATATCATCAACTTTTTCTGGAATAAGTTCTAAAGAATAATAAGGTTGGTTTTCGGCTAACAGCACGCCATGACGGTCATAAATTAACCCTCTGCTAGGCGGAGTAGGAACCACGCGGATACGGTTATCATTTGAACGAGTTTCATAGTCTTTGTAAGAGACAACTTGAAGATGATAAAGATTCGAAAATAGGATGCAGAGTAGTAAGAATACGCAAATAAAAGTGAACAATGCACGGCGTTTAAATAGCGCGGCCTCTGCGGCGTGATCATGCATGGTAATGCGCTTGTTTGGCGACACTTATGCTATCCCCGTCGTAACCAAATGAAAGGTTGAATTATAGAAGGTCACAGTATCAGCTGATGAACATGAAAAAAAGAGTTGCATGATAATCATTATCGATAAGCTTAGTTATACATGCGACTGAGTTTATTCTCTGTGATACGGATGATTGGTATTGACGCTCCAAGCTCGATATAGGCTTTCTGCCACAATAACCCTAACCAAAGGATGGGGTAAAGTGAGGGCTGATAAACACCAGCTTTGGTTGGCCGCCTCTTTGCAAGCAGGTGAAAGTCCTTCTGGGCCACCAATAAGTAAGCTGACATCTCTACCATCGAGTTGCCACTTTGTCATTTGCTCGGCAAGTTCTGGTGTTGTCCAGTTTTTACCGGGTAAATCTAAACTGACAATGTGGTTACCTTTTGCTACTGCCGCTAGCATTAATTCGCCTTCCTTATGTAAAATTCGGGCGATATCAGCATTTTTCCCGCGTTTCCCTGCTGGGATTTCGATGAGCTCCAAAGCCATATCTCTAGGGAAACGGCGTTGGTATTCTTCGAAGCCTCGGGTTACCCAATCGGGCATTTTGGTGCCAACGGCAATAAGCTGTAACTTCATTAGACGCTGTGTTCAGACCAAAGTTTTTCAAGCTCGTAGTAATCACGAGTTTGTTCTTGCATCACATGCAAAATCACTGAGCCTAAATCAACTAATACCCATTCACTGCTGTCACGACCTTCGACCCCAAGAGGTTGCACGCCAGCATTTTTTGCTGACACGATTACGTGCTCACCAATAGATCGAACGTGTGTTTTTGATGTACCAGTACAAATGATCATAGTGTCGGTAATGGTTGACCGTTTAGATACATCTATAACAGTAATATTTTTTGCTTTTAAATCATCGACTTTGTCGATAACGAAATCTTTTAGTTCGGTGCCTTGCACTCGAAGTACCTCATAAGTAAAAATTAACGGAGTATTATACTCAAATTCACTGTTGATGCGCAATTAAGCATGGCTAAACAACGATAGATTTAATTTTGTGTCCGATGCTGAGTTTACCCATAATCATAAAAGTTGAGTTAATAACTGTGCGGTTTATTGTGTTAGCGATAGAGCTGATGTTGGCGAATATATTCGGTTGTTGTTTGAGATAAAACCGTGCTGATATCAATATTTTGAGCTAACTGCTGACGTATTTCAGTTGAAGAAATATCGACTAACTGGCTGTTGATAGTGAATATTCTGCCATTTTTAGCATGGGAAGGCGAGTCAAGATAGTCTGCGGTTGCTTGTCTGAATAATAATTCTTTGGTCATTTCGCTGTTGGTGTCCATTGCCCAACCAGGGCGTTGACACAATGCAATATGGCACAGATTAAACAATGATTGCCATTGATACCACAATGGTAATTGAACAAATGAATCCATGCCCATAATGAAAAAGAATTCATCATCAGGATATTGTTGGGTGAGTAATGTGAGCGTAGTGACGCTGTAAGACGGGGTGTCGCGATTGATTTCGATATCACATAGCTTAAATTCTGGGTACTGCTGGCAAACTAACTTCACCATTTCAAGCCGGTGATGAGTACTCACTACGGTAGTATTTTTATGCGGAGGTATATGATTGGGCATTAGCCAAATCTGGTCTAAATGAAGTTGCTGTTTTACGTCTAGTGCAGGATTGATATGTCCTAGATGGATAGGGTCGAAGGTGCCACCCAAAATACCGATACGCATTCGCTGTCCTTACTTTTTGTCTCAGTCAGTTAATTCAATATGAGCTAAACGGTTATGTGCTCGTGGATCAAATAAAATGCATAAATGGCTGAGACCAATCCAATCTTCAAGCCCTTTTTGTTTGAGATTTAATTCTAATTTAGACGCAAACGCGAGCATATGTTCGATATGATCTAAATCTAATCGCGTTATTGCTGCTTGATAAAGCGGTTTACGCTTATCCCAAATTCGGTGTTGGCTCCAAAGTTTGCTCAGTTGCTCGCCATTATGGACGGCCAGTTTTAAGGTGAGCAGCAAATTTATCTCTTTGAATAAAGCCCACATTAAAATGGGCATTGCAGTGCCTTCGGCCTGCAATTGAGCCAGCATGTGCTGTGCATGTTTTTGATGGTTACCTAGAATGGCATCACAGAGTTGAAACACACTGAAACGAGATTGGTCTTCGAAATATTCACTGAGTTGTTCTGGGGTAATATTTTGCTTAGGACTGAGCAGTTGTAGCAATTGCATCGCTTGTTCAGCCGCCAATAAGTTACCTTCAAATAGCGTAAATAACATGGCTTTTGCATCATGGTGAACCGTGAGTTCATAATGAGTAATACGACTGTCTAACCAGCGTTCAAACTGTTTACCTTCAGGCGTGGTGCAGGGTAGGTATATACCTTTGGCATCGAGTGATTTAAACCATTTGCTATTGGTTTGCTCTGCACTGGCTTTGGGGCCTTGGATAACCAATAACATATCTGGATTAGGGTGTTGCAACAGCGTTTGAAATGCTGCGGCTCCTTCCATGCCTGGTTTACCTTGCGGCAGGGTTAACTCAATAATCCGTCGGCTGGCAAATAAGCTCATTGCTTGCCATTCTTGGACTAAATCTCCCCAGTTAAAACCGGTTTCTTGGCTTAACTGTACACGCTCTTCAAAGCCTTGTTTTTTAGCGGCGTTGAGGATCAATTGTTTACTGTTTTCGATTAACCATGGGTCATCACCAAACAGTAAAAAGCATTGCGGTAGTGGTTTGAGATGTTGCTTGAGTTGATCAGGATAAACCCGCATTACTCTGCCCCGATTGACGCCAGAGTTTGGATAATATAATCGGCTGCCTGTACGCGCATTTCTTTAACCAACAACTCCATTTCACGGCTTTTTGCTAATGCAGTACGAGGATCGTCTTGATAATCTCGGCGGATTTCAGTATCAAAATCTTGTGGCTCTTGTCCTGGTAAAGTAACCGAATAATGCACTAAGTAGATCAGCTCATATTCTGCGACATTTCCTGTGGGATAAAGTGACAGTGTGGCACGTTCGAGAGAGTCGTTAATTAACCGTAACGTAGGTGTTTTTTCTGCTGCATCGACAAGGCTAATACGGTTGATCCGTAATCTGTCACGAACTAAGCGAGTTAACTCACTGTATTCATCGCTGCTGCTTAAATGCAATTCGGCCAATTCGGCAGGGATGGAGTAACTGCGTTGGAGTTTGAAGCCGCATCCTGCAGTGGTCAGTAGCACCAATGTCATTATGGCTAAACAGATTTTTTTGGCTAGCATATTGAGGGGAGGCATCCTTGTTTATTTGCATGGTTAAATAAATAACTTACCGCGGTGTAACCCGCGGTAAGTTAACACTGAAGCGTTAACGTTATCACCCTAATTTCGGAGGCTGACGAGCCTCCTCATTAAGACAACTTAGTTAGCAACAATACTTAATAGTTTGCCGGGCACGTAAATGACTTTACGAACCGTTAACCCTTCAGTGTGTTTTTGTACGTGCTCATCACTCATGCCTAATGCTTCTACATCTTCTTTTGATGCATCAGCAGCAACAGTAATTTTTGCGCGAACCTTTCCGTTTACTTGTACCACAATGAGCTTGCTGTCTTCGACTAACGCAGACTCATCGACTTCAGGCCAACGGCTATCTTCAATGTCGCCTTCGTTACCTAACTCATTCCATAACGTAAACGTCATATGCGGAACAATAGGGTAAAGCAAACGCGTTACAGCAGACAAAGCTTCAGCAAGTAACGCTCGGTCTTGAGCCGTTTCTTGTGAGGCTTTCAGTAAATGGTTCATTAGTTCCATTACTGAGGCTACTGCTGTGTTAAACATTTGACGACGTGCAATGTCATCGCTGACTTTGGCAATGGTCTTATGTAATTCACGGCGCAATGCTTTTTGATCGGCATTTAATTTGCTGGTATCTAATGCTTCAGTTTTACCTGCAGCAACATGATCGCTAGCCAATTTCCAGAAACGTTTAATGAAGCGATGTGCTCCTTCAACGCCTGACTCTTGCCATTCCAGGGTTAATTCTGGTGGCGAGGCAAACATCATGAATAAACGTACGGTATCAGCACCGTATTTTTCCACCATGACTTGTGGATCGATACCGTTATTTTTCGATTTAGACATCTTACTCATGCCGGTGTAAACCAGTTCATGACCTTGATTGTCTATCGCTTTAATGATGCGGCCTTTGTCGTCTTTTTCTACCACAGTCACTTCTAAAGGTGATACCCAAACTCGGGCGCCTTTTTCGTTGGTGTAGTAATACGCATCTGCTAATACCATGCCTTGAGTCAGTAATTGCTTTGCGGGCTCATCACTGTTGACTAAGCCTGCGTCACGCAGCAACTTATGGAAAAAGCGGAAATACAACAAATGCATACAAGCATGTTCGATACCGCCAATGTACTGATCGACTGGTAACCAGTAGTTAGCTTTAGCAGGATCTAACATTTCGTCTGCGTGAGGACTACAGTAACGTGCGTAGTACCAAGACGATTCCATAAAGGTATCAAAGGTATCTGTTTCGCGTGTTGCTGGCTGACCGTTGACTGTGGTTTCGGCCCAAGCCTTATCGGCTTTAATTGGACTTTGAATACCGTCCATTACCACATCTTCTGGCAAAATAACTGGCAGTTGATCTTCAGGTGTTGGCACAACAGTACCATCGGCGAGGGTCACCATCGGGATAGGAGCACCCCAGTAACGCTGACGAGAAACACCCCAATCGCGTAAACGATAATTGACTTGGCGTTTGCCTTTACCTTCTGCGGTTAATCTAGCATCAATAGCTTCAAAAGCTGCTTGGAAGTCTAAACCGTCTAGCTCAGGGAATGCATCGCCCGAATTAAACACCACACCTTTTTCGGTGTAAGCTTCTTTGCTAACGTCTACTTCGCCATCTACTGGCTTAATGACCGCTTCAATCGCAAGCTGGTATTTAGTCGCAAATTCATAATCGCGTTGATCATGAGCTGGAACTGACATTACCGCGCCTGTGCCGTAATTCATCAATACAAAGTTAGCGACCCAAATAGGTACTAACTTGCCACTAATAGGATGAATCGCTTGTAAACCTGTCGCGACGCCTTTTTTCTCCATCGAAGCCATCGCAGCTTCAGTGGTATCAGCATTTTTACATTCTTCTAAAAATGCGGCTAATTCAGGGTTACTCTGCGCAGACTGTTCAGCTAATGGGTGACGAGCTGCAATAGCTACATAAGTCACACCCATTAAGGTATCAGGACGAGTGGTGTAGATATCAAACGATGCATCACTGTCAGCAACGGCAAAGGTCATTTCAATCCCTTCACTGCGACCAATCCAGTTACGCTGCATGGCTTTAACCTGTTCAGGCCAGCCATCTAACGTGTCGATGTCGTTAAGCAATTCTTCAGCATAATCAGTGATTTTAATAAACCACTGAGGAATTTCTTTCTGAATTACTTCAGTATCACAGCGCCAACAACAACCATCTTGTACTTGCTCGTTTGCGAGTACGGTTTCATCGTTTGGACACCAGTTTACTGATGAGGTTTTTTTATACACTAAACCTTTGGCATACAACTGAGTGAAGAACCATTGTTCCCAACGATAGTACTCAGGGGTACAGGTAGCAATTTCACGACTCCAGTCATAACCAAAGCCCAATAGCTTGAGTTGGTTCTTCATGTAGTCGATATTTTCGTATGTCCACGGTGCCGGCGACGTCTTATTATTGATCGCGGCATTTTCTGCAGGCAGACCAAATGAGTCCCAACCAATCGGTTGCAAAACATTTTTACCTTGCAAACGTTGATATCGTGCCACTACATCGCCTATTGTGTAGTTACGGACGTGGCCCATGTGAAGACGACCTGATGGATACGGAAACATTGAAAGACAATAGAATTTCTCTTTGCTTTCATCTTCAGTAACTTCAAAGGTTTTATGTTCGTGCCAGTGCTTTTGCACTAAGGCTTCAATTTCTGAGGGATTATATAGCTCTTGCATCAATCTATTTCCGGCCATGCCGCCCATTGTTTGATCTAACGCTCAGCAGCGCGATTTATAACTGCATAGAATAAACCAGAAGTGATCTATTAAAAAGGTGCGTATTAAGGAGTATTACTTATGAGTGGAAAAAGTTCAGCACTATTAGCCTTATATCAGTCACTATTCGAACAGGTGAAAACCACGTTTGAGCAAGATAACTCATTGACAGCTAAAAGTTTGTTTAAGTCAGTGACCCAGGGTAAAGACTATCTAAAACTTAAATCTCATGCAGATGAAGAAGAGCTCGCTTTAGTAGAAGAATTTTTAAAGCGTGACATTGCAGCCTTCTTAAGTGAGGAAAATGCCGATAATTTGAGTTTTAGTCCAATGGTAATTGGGATTGAGAATACATTATGGCAGTGGTTGAGCGAAATAACTGATCGTAGCCAAGTGGAGTGGCATGAACTTTTACAAGATTTTAAACATCATGGTGTTTATAAGTCTGGAGAAATTATTAACCAAGGTAAACTGACCTGTAATAAGTGTGGTCACCAAATGCAAATCGATTTTCCTGGGGTGATCCCCGATTGCCCAAAATGTGATTACAATGAGTTTTCACGGGAGCCGTTAACACCATAATCCGTTAGGTGAATGCTTAAAACTTTACTCGGTAATGGTAGTGACTTGCACTGCTGTTACCGATCATTTCATCATAAGCAGTCTGAATTTCTATCATGGCATAATGAATGCCTTGTTGTTTCAGTAATACTTCAGCTTGTTTGATTGAGTGAAGACTCAGCTGTTTCCCTGCTTTATTGCGAACACTGTAAAAATTTCCCCGAAGGTCTTCAACACCGAGCAAATAATGATTTGAGTCGGCATAACTAATAATCGTGGGATGCTTAGTTTGTTGAGATATGGCTAATTTTATTTCAGATAATTGCATAGTAACTTCCATCAATAGTCGTTTATCGAGGACATTACGAAGCAAGCTCGAGTTTAGTTTTATATCGAAAGCTTATTTTGAACATCTACAAGTATTTAAAGATGGTTGTAGATTAGCAACCACTTACTACAGTTTGATATTCAGGTGCTGTATTTACATCTGCGGCTTGAGTGTAAGAGAAGTAACAATTGTCATTGATGACTTGGCCATTATCATCTTTATCGTATCCGATATAAGTAACAGCAATTCCTTGATATTGTATGGTAAAAGCGTCATCCACAATGATCCATTTTTCAATGTCCGTGTTGTCTAAATAGCCCCATTTTAACCGAGTTTCAAATACACCGTCGCTGTCGATATCAATATCGATTAAGTCATCGCGGTTTGTGACAGCCTGCACTCGTAAACTCGTCATTTTTGAACGGGCATAAACTAGGGTGTTGGCTGTTTTAATGCTGCCCATGAGGCCTGATAGAGTGCTCTGTCTCGCTTCGGTACTCAAACCAATAAATTTAGCCGCTGCAACCATCGCTAAAATACCAAGGATAATGATGACCACAACTAACTCTATTAAGGTAAATCCTTTTGAGAGAACCTGCGTTTTGAGTTGAATCGATTGTGACATCAAATTATCTCGTTATTTCCGTAAGACGTTTCTGACACCAAATAGCATTAATACACCACACAGTATCAGCAAGGGGAGTTGACCTATTTTTCTAAACCAAGTTTCACCTTGATAAAGCGCAACATTGGTTACTAACACCCCAGTTTCAAACTGCGGGATAGCATCGGTAATTCGTCCATGCGGATCAACGACTGCAGTAATTCCATTATTGGTACCACGCAGTAATGGTTTACCCATTTCAATGGCACGCATTTGGGCTATTTCCATGTGCTGTAATGGCCCGTTAGATGTGCCAAACCAGGCATCGTTTGATACGGTGAGCAGCATATCTGTTTCGTTTGTAACGCTTGCTCTTACTTGCTCTGGGAAGGCAATTTCGTAACAAATAGCCGGTGCTACATGGTAACCCAGTGCAATTAAATTAGGTTGAGTGTAGTCACCACGTTGAAATGATGACATCGGTAAATTAAAAAACGGTGCAATAGGGCGTAATAAATCCCCTAATGGTACGAATTCACCAATTGGCAGTAAGTGATGTTTTTTAAACTCATTTTTGCCACCGACAATATAGTCAGCACTTTGCTGCTGCTTCTGATGATGATTACCCAATACGATTAATGAGTTATAAAAATCTTTTTGCTGGTGGCTAATAATGCCAGTAATAATCGCCGTGTTATTCATATTGGCGACTTGATTGGCATTCAATAAAAAGTCTTCCACCATGGCTTCTGGTGCAGGAATGGCAGCTTCTGGCCAAATAACGATATCGACACTAGAGGCATCATCAAATTGCTCACGGGTCAGATCCATGTATTTAAGCATGGTTGGCCACAACGCATCTGGCTCCCACTTCATGCTTTGAGGGATATTCCCTTGCACTAATGCCACTTTAACTGTTTTACCACTGGCTGATATTGGGTTGAGTTGTGGTGCAGCCCAAGCGCTTAATGCCAAAATGGGTAATATGATTAACACTGGGAACACGCGCTTTTGTGTTAACAGCATCAGTGAGCCTGCAACCAGAGCCACCACAAAGCTCAGTCCTAACGCACCAATAAAGCTGGCAAATTCACTAAGAGGTCCTAATGTTTGGCTGTAGCCAGCCCAAATCCAAGGGAAGCCTGTCAGTACCCATCCTCTTAACCATTCAGTTAGTACCCATAAGGCGGGGAATAATCCTAGATAGGTTAAATAAGGATTTAAGGTGTGCTTAGCTGTACGTGATAACTTGTTGAGCAAGTATCCTGTTATTGCGGGATAAATTGCCAGATACAGTGCCAGTAAAGCCATTAAGCTTATCGACACAAAAATGGGCATCCCACCAAAGGTGTCAATACTGACATGCACCCAACTAATGCCAATGGCAAAGCAGCCAAAACCGAAACTAAGCCAGTAATATAAACTTTGCTTGGCGGTTAATGTATGACTCTGCCATAGGGCAAAACTCAATGCTAAAGGAAATATGGCCCAAATTTCATAAGGCGCAAACGAAAGTGCCGTACTGGCGCCAGCAATAAATGCCGTCACCAGACGAACAATACTCAAAGAAGAGTGTAAAGGTTGAGTTTTTAGCACGATTTAGTCGTCGAATTCTTCACTAATATTAGGGTCAGGAAGTTTAACACGAAGTTGCACCAAGCGGCGGTTATCTGCGTTAATGACTTTGAACTCGATATTGTTGATGACAATGCTTTCATTACGTTCTGGTAAATGACCAAATGCATGCGACACCATCCCACCGACAGTATCGAATTCTTCATCACTGAAATTGGTACCACAGGCTTCGTTGAAATCTTCAATTTCCGTCAGCGCTTTTACCATAAACACAGTGTTACTGAGTTTTTTTATTTCGGTGTCTTCAACTGAATTGTGGTCAAATTCATCTTCAATTTCACCAACGATTTCTTCGAGAATATCTTCAATAGTGACTAGACCCGACACTCCACCATATTCATCGACAACAATGGCCATATGGTAACGCTGTGAGCGGAATTCTTTGAGCAGTACATCGACTCTTTTACTTTCAGGAACGACCACGGCAGGTCGAATCACTTGGGCAAGAGTGAAAGATTCATCAGATTGTTTAAATCCGTATTTGATCAAATCTTTAGCCAGTAAAATGCCTTCAATATGATCTTTGTCTTCATTAACAACAGGGAAGCGAGAGTGACCGGAATCCATGACGATTTCTAAAAACTCATCGACGGTCGAGTCTATTTGAATGGTAACAATTTGCGATCTTGGGATCATGATGTCGCGCACACGAAGGTCGGAAACCTCTAATACACCTTTAATCATTTCGCGAGTATCTTCGGTGATGAGGTCACGCATTTCTGCACCTGCTATGACATCAACTAAATCTTCGCGATTTTGAGGTTCGCCCTGAAATAATTGGTTAATTTTATCGAACCAGCTCTTCTTGTGGGCGCTTGTACTCGGGGGGATATCGTCACTCATAATATTTACCTAAACAAGGGTATCTATAAGATATACCTTGTTTATTTATGCTTCCTTATAGGGATTGTCAAAACCTAAGCCTTCAACAAGTTGGGTCTCTAATGACTCCATCTCATCGGCTTCTTCGTCGATAATATGGTCATAGCCCAGCAAATGCAAGCTACCGTGTATGACCATGTGTGCCCAGTGAGCGATTAGCGGTTTATTTTGCTCAATTGCTTCTTGTTCCACCACTGGTGCGCAGATAACGAGGTCACCCAATAATGGCAATTCAACTTCTGGCGGCGCTTCAAACGGAAACGACAATACGTTAGTTGGCTTGTCTTTACCGCGATAAGTTGAATTGAGCTGCTGACTCTCGGCAATATCAACAATACGAATAGTTAACTCTACTACTGGCATTGTTTGGCCAATAGCGGCTCGAACCCAAGTTTCAAACTCAGCTTGAGTTGGTAAGCGTGGATTATCGACTGCAATTTGTAGGTCGAGATCTAATGATATCCCTTGCTGGCTCATTGAGCACTTTCCTCTTTATCTATTAGCTGACGTTTCTGTTCACGTTCGCGATAAGCTTGTTCTTTGATGGCTTTTTGAATTTGCTCTTGTTGCTCGAATGCTTCATACGCTTCAACGATACGAGCAACAACAGGGTGACGGACCACATCTTGGGCAATAAAGAAATTAAAGCTGATCTCAGGTACCTCGCTGAGCACCTCAATGGCGTGACGTAGGCCTGATTTTTGGCTACGAGGTAAATCAATTTGAGTAATGTCGCCAGTGATCACCGCACGAGAATTAAACCCAATACGGGTTAAGAACATTTTCATTTGTTCAACAGTGGTGTTTTGGGCTTCATCTAAAATAATGAAAGCATCATTGAGAGTCCGGCCGCGCATGTAAGCGAGCGGGGCGACTTCAATTACGCCGCGTTCAATCAGTTTTTCAACTTTCTCAAAACCCATCATCTCAAATAAGGCATCATAAAGTGGGCGTAAATATGGGTCGACTTTTTGGCTTAAATCGCCCGGTAAAAAACCGAGTTTCTCGCCAGCTTCAACCGCTGGACGAGTTAGTAGAATACGACGCACTTCTTGACGTTCGTAAGCGTCAACCGCCGCCGCAACAGCAAGGTAAGTTTTACCTGTACCAGCAGGGCCAATACCAAAACTGATGTCGTGCCCCGTGATATTATGCATGTACACACTTTGATTCGGTGTACGAGGTTTAATCACGCCACGCTTAGTTTTTATATGGATGCTACTGTCGTCAGAATCTTGCTGTGCTTCAAGGTTAATGGCTTCTTGAATGGCTAAATGCACCACTTCAGGTTCTAAGTCTGGCGTACTGCCTTTGATTGTTTGGGTTTCTATGTATAACTGACGCAACAAGTTATTGGCATTGAGCGCATTACGTGGCAGTCCAACAATAGTGAAGTGGTTATCTTTATGAATAATCTCAACACCTAATCGGCGTTCGAGTTGTTTGATGTTGTCATCAAATGGGCCACATAATGACACGAGGCGGCGAGTATCTGAAGGTTCTAGATACAAATTCATGGTGGTGACTTTAGTGGTCAAATAAGGCTCCAGGTTTCGGTCTTGGACAACAAAATAATAGCGTTAAAATGCCATTTAGTAATAATGACAGTTTACGAGTCTCTGTATCGAATTACCATAATATGACCAATTTTAGGCAAAATTAAAGGCGGACAAGCCGCCTTTAGTATCATCTTAAGCAGCAAACATGAATTACGGCTTAAAGTGGGTCACACCTAATGCATCATCTTGCTTGTGTTTAGCCAGAATTTCAGCCGGACGTAAACTGCGACGTAAATCCATTTCATCTTCACCACGGACAAATTCACCGCGTAATGAGTTGGTATAAACATCAACAATTTTCACATCAACGAAACTGCCGATATGAGTGTGAGCGGCTTCAAAGTTAACCACACGGCTGTTTTCAGTTCGACCGCGAAGTTCCATTGGATTCTTCACTGAAGGACCTTCAACTAAAATACGTTGAACAGTGCCCAGCATTTGACGGCTATAACGCATTGCTTGTTGGGTAATACGGTCTTGTAAAATGGCTAAACGCTGCTTCTTTTCTTCGTCGCTAACATCATCAGGCAAATCTGCTGCAGGCGTACCTGGACGAGCGCTGTAGATAAAGCTAAAGCTGTGGTCAAACGCAACATCTTCAATCAGTTTCATGGTAGCAGCGAAATCGTCTTTAGATTCACCAGGGAAACCAATAATAAAATCTGAGCTAATTTGAATATCAGGGCGAGCTTTACGCAAGCGACGAATAATCGACTTATACTCAATCGCCATGTGACCGCGTTTCATTTGGGTCAAAATACGATCCGAACCCGATTGCACCGGTAAATGCAGGAAGCTCACCAATTCAGGCGTGTCTTCATACACATCGATAATGTCTTGGGTGAATTCAATTGGGTGGCTAGTGGTAAAACGCAGACGGTCGATACCATCAATTGAGGCCACTAGACGCAATAATTCCGCAAAGGTACATATCTCATCATCATGAGTTGCACCGCGATACGCGTTAACGTTTTGCCCCAATAAATTCACTTCACGTACACCTTGGGCGGCTAATTGAGCCACTTCAAGAATAACGTCATCTAACGGACGGCTGACTTCTTCACCGCGGGTATAAGGTACCACGCAGAAAGAACAGTACTTACTGCAACCTTCCATAATTGATACGAACGCGGTTGGACCATCAGCGCGAGGCTCAGGAAGACGATCGAACTTCTCAATTTCTGGGAAACTGATATCAATCACAGCTTTTTCGCCACGTTGAATTTGTTCAATCATCTCAGGTAAACGGTGTAAGGTTTGTGGACCAAAGATAATATCAACGCATTGAGCGCGATCTTTAATTGCTTTACCTTCTTGCGAGGCAACACAACCGCCGACCCCAATAATTAAATTAGGATTTTTATCTTTTAAAGATTTCCAACGCCCTAGCTGATGGAAAACTTTCTCCTGTGCTTTTTCACGAATAGAGCAAGTATTAAGCAGCAGAACATCTGCTTCGCTTGCGTCCTCGGTCAAGGTATATCCTTGATAGTCGTCTAATAAATCGGCCATCTTTGATGAGTCATACTCATTCATTTGACAGCCCCAGGTTTTAATATGAAGTTTTTTACTCATCAGTGCTCGCCAGTAAATCACAGTAAAAATAGCGCGACATTTTACCTGTTGTCAGACGGTCTGGCTAGCACTAGTGCAAGTTTCACTCATTTGAATCTAAACTTTGTAATAGCCTTGAAAATAGTAATGATTTATCGTTGGCGTTAAACGTGATTGATTGCTCGGAGTAAAAACCAAATTCCGCGGCCATTTGGCGACTTTGTTGCTGGACTTGAATGAGATTACTTTGGCTTAAATCACGATTAAAGCTGAGCAACATTTCCGTGGTTTGTTGATATAGGGCATAATCGAATGCATTACGATATGTCACTGTAATGGTTTCAATGGAACCTATGTTTGTTGCAGCTTGAGTGATTAAGTTATTTTTGGGATTATTAGCAGCGGCATTCGTCGACAGTACTAATGAGCAACCTATGATTGTGGTGATCACAATTGTGGCAATCAGACCATAGCGAATGTCATGGCGTACAAATTGATGGTGACTGTTCATGATGTCCTCTCTTGATTACGGAAAGTGGATCAATTAATCAGACAGTCACAGTATACAGAATCGTTTATTGATTGGTTTTTGTTCATTGTAAGCAAGTGTAGGTAAAAGCCGTTATAGCAACATTTGGTCATGCTTTAGCTCTTATAGACATATCTATACATATATTGACCGCAGTTCATTGTCATATTAAACAGAAATCATCTCACTATTTATGGATGCCAATACAATGCAAGATGCTTCATTCACATCAACGAACACCTCTGGTAACGCTAATCATTATGATGTTGTCGTTGTTGGCGGCGGAATGGTCGGTGCGGCTGCTGCGATTGGATTAGGCCAGTTAGGGCTCAGTGTCGCAGTGATTGAATCTCGCCAACCACAACCTTATGATCCTTTACAGCCTTTAGATGTGCGAGTATCTGCAATTAGTGTGGCATCTGAGCAATTGTTAACGCGTCTTGGTGTTATGGATGAGCTGCTAACCATGCGCCATGCACCTTATACAGGTTTAGAAACGTGGGAGCTCGATGGCTGCCTTACTGCATTTAGCGCCGAACAAGTTGATAAGTCGCACTTAGGCTACTTTTTTGAAAACCGTGTAATTCAATTAAGCCTATGGCAACAAATCAATAAAATGGACAACATCACCTTATTGTGTCCAGCAAAAGTGATGCAGTTTTCTCGCTTAAGGGACAGTCATCAAGTCGGTATTTTGCTCGATAATGGCGATACGCTTACTACAACATTACTTGTTGGTGCTGATGGGGCTAACTCGCAAGTGCGCCAATGGGCGGGTATTGGTTTGACTGGTTGGGATTACGCCCAATCGGCGATGTTAATCAATATTAATACTCAAACTCCGCAGCAATCAATTACCTGGCAGCAATTTACTCCAGCTGGACCGAGAAGCTTATTGCCGCTGCCTGGAAATCATGCTTCATTAGTGTGGTATGACGATGCTAATCGTATTAAACAGTTATCTCAACTGAGCGATCTACAACTTGCCGAACAAATTAGACTGCATTTCCCATCGAGATTAGACCCTAATTTTACTATTGAAAATCGTGGTAGCTTTCCATTAACTCGGCGCCATGCACAACAATATTATCAAGATAATCTGGTTATTATTGGCGATGCGGCTCACACGATTAATCCATTAGCTGGCCAAGGCGTTAATATTGGTTTTAAAGATGTCGATGTGCTGGTGGCTCAAATTGCTAATGCTATTGGAACGGGAGGCACATGGTGGGATAGCAAGGTATTAAAGCGTTATCAGCAAGCGCGATATTATGATAATCAATTGATGATGACTGCAATGGATGCTTTTTATGCCGGTTTTAGTAACAATTTATTGCCATTAAAATTACTGCGTAATGGCGCGTTAAAACTGGCCAACATCGACTCACCGCTAAAACGTAAAGTATTGAAGTACGCGCTTGGGCTGAATTAAACTATGGGTTGGCTACATGAGCAATTTGGTCGCTAGGCTTCTTACTCAATAAACATGGCTTTTATAAAGAGTAGCCAACAGTAAAGCATGAGCGGCTTTGAATGATTACATTATGAGTGAAATTGGTATAAAATGCCGCGTTTTGCATCATGTGTATTTTGATGTACCCCATGAAGGCATTTAGCAGCATTGCTTGCTAATAAACTGACTAGGTTGTGATGAGTAACATTAAATTGATTGTCGGATTGGCAAATCCGGGTGCTGAATA
>NZ_PJAP01000278.1:0-12176 GCF_002836795.1 Shewanella sp. 11B5
ACTAGACACTCAAACCGCCAGCATTCCAGGCCTTAAAGTACTAGACACTCAAACCGCCAGCATTCCAGGCCTTAAAGTTTTAGACACCCAAACAGCTTAAGGAGTACCCTATGTTTACTTCTCTAAAAATAGCACTTGGTTTAGCAAAACCAGCTCGTAAAAAAGTAAAATTGCCTGAAGGTTTAAATCACCTTGAAGTTATCCAAGCCAGAGCTTGGTGGAAGTAATTTGTTAGATACTGATGATTAACCATCAGCCATAAAAAAGGAGCATAAGCTCCTTTTTTGTTGTTTTGAATTTGAATTTGAATTTTGATATAGCAAACTAAAATGAATTTAGCCTTCTATTCTAAAACGGCCATGTCGCCGTACTTTCATATCAGCCAAGCGTTTGTGAGTACTAAACAATGGGTAAGTCAGTGGACCTAATATACAACCGACACATCCCCACCGCTTTACTGCTAATCCATGCTTATAAGCTGCGAAACCAAATAAAAAACCACTACTAATACTCAATAAAACAAGCATGAATAACCAACTGAACTGCATTATCGTTGACTCCAAATAACTCAGCTAACGTAATCCCTACCTATACATCATTACGACTCATCTTTGACTCGCAACTAATCATGTTAACGCCATAAGATCGAAACTATTACAGTTTAATAGCGAAATATCATCCTCATCGTTTACGCTGTCATCCTTAACTTACCATACTAAACAACGGGTATTATACCGTAAGGAAGTATATAGCTGATTAAAAATCAGGCAAAAGTATACCTTCATTAAATAAAAAAGCGGCAATATATTGCCGCTTTTTTACAACTTGATAACCAAAGGTTATCAATAATAAACACTAGGTTTACTTTTTATAAAATTGGCTGCCATCGCTAGCCATTTTGACTAACGTATCGCACGGTGCGAAACGGTCTCCGTACAGTGATTGATAACCTTGTAAAGTCGCGACTAAATTACTTGCACCTAAGGTGTCGATATAACGGAATGGACCACCTAAGAATGGCGGAAAGCCGATACCGAATATAGCACCGATGTCACCATCTCTTGCCGAGGCAATAATGCCCTCTTCAAGACAACGAACAGCCTCATTGAGCATCTGAATCGTACAACGCTCTGCCACACCTTTTGCTTCTTTATCTGAAGCGATTAAGATATCGAGAACCTTGTAAACGGATTCATCAACCAATTTGGCTTTTTTAGCTTTAGGTCCATATTGATAGAAACCTTTGCCATTTTTACGACCCTTACGGTCATCGGCTAATAACTTGTCAAAAGCTGCAGGCGCTTTAAAACGATCGCCAAGTTCTTTTTCTAAAATCGGCGAAATTTTAGCTCCTACGTCAATGCCCACTTCATCAAGCAAAGTCATCGGTCCCACAGGGAAACCAAACTTCACTAATGCGCGATCTAGATGCTCAATACGCTGACCTTCTAGTAATAATTGCGCAGCTTCGTTCATATACAGGGCAAGAATACGGTTAACATAAAAACCAGCACCGTCTTGAACCACAATAGGTGTCTTACCTTGCTTGCGTGCAAACGCCACTGTGGTAGCAATCGTTTCTGGTGATGTGGTTTTATGGGCAATCACTTCAACTAATGGCATTTTTTCTACCGGAGAGAAGTAATGTAAACCAATCACATTTTCAGGACGACTTGCCGCAGCAGCAATCTGACCAATAGGTAATGAAGACGTATTAGAAGCAAAAATGGTGTTCTCACCACATTCACGCTCAACATCTTGAACCATTTTATGTTTAAGCGCTAAATCTTCAAATACCGCTTCAACAACGATATCGGCATCTTTAATGCCAGTATATTCTGTCGTCGTTGTCATTAATGCCATAATATTGTCACGCGCTATAGGTGTCATATGACGACGCTTAACGCCTTTATCTAGCAGCTTGTAAGCATATGATAGTGCGTTACTTAATCCCTGCTCTGAAATGTCTTTTACACGCGCTGGAATTTTAGCTTTAGTGGTTGTTACAGACGCAATACCACCGCCCATTAAGCCACCGCCTAATACCATTACTTTTTTAACTTTACGTGGCACAGCGCCTTCAGCACCAGTTTCTTTTTTCATTTCTGTGGTGGCAAAAAACAAGCTACGTAATGCTGCCGACTCTTTCGACATCACCAAATTAGCAAAATGAGTCGCTTCAACCTCAAGCCCTTTCACCATGCCTTTATTCATACCTTGACGAACACAATCGATGATTTTAGCCGGTGCAGGATAATTACCTTGGGTTTTCTTTAATACTTGCTTACGCGCTTGATCAAAAATAATATCGCGAGTAAACGAAGTTGATTCTAAAAATTGATTAATTTTAGATTGCACGACAGGCTTTGCGGCCTGTTTACCTTTTTTCGCTAGCTCAACCGCAGTTTCAAGCAAAATTGAGTTAGGCACAACATCATTCACTAAACCCATTTTTAACGCTTGCTTAGGACGAATTTGTTTACCCGTTAACATCATATCAAGAGCAGTTGTAATACCCACTAAACGAGGCAAACGTTGAGTACCGCCACCACCAGGCAATAAACCCAGTTGCACTTCTGGCACACCTAGCATGGTTTTTTTATCGTCACTGCATACGCGTAAATGACACGCTAGCGCTAACTCTAAACCACCACCTAAACAAGCACCGTTGATCGCGGCAACAACTGGAATAGATAATCCTTCAAGCTCAGCAAAAACCACATGCCCTTGTTGTGACAATGTTTTGGCTTGCTCTTCATTCTTACAAGCAGCTAACATGGTAATGTCGGCACCGGCAACAAACGAATCTGCTTTACCTGAAATAACAACGAGACCTTTGATACTGCTGTCAGCTTTGATTTCAGTTAATATTTCACTGATTTCAGGGCCAAATTGCTCTTTTAAGGTGTTCATGGTTTCGCCAGGAACGTCCATTGTTAAAATGGCAATACCATCGTCACGACGAGCTAAATTAAATGTTTTTTCCATGCTCATTACTCCACCTCCAAAATCATTGCTGCACCTAAACCACCTGCAGCACAAGCAGTTGCTAAACCAGTACCACCACCACGACGCTTAAGTTCATTACACACTTGGGTAATCAAACGCGTACCGGTTGCTGCAAAAGGATGACCATAAGCCAAAGAGCCACCCAGTACGTTAAACTTACTCATGTCGATTTCGCCAATTGCGCGGTTACGACCTAATTTTTCTTCAGCAAACTTTTTAGAACCAAACATCTGCATATTTGCCAATGTTTGTGCAGCAAATGCTTCGTGCATTTCAATCAGCGTTAAATCTTCTAATTCCATTCCAGCACGTTTCAATGCTAATGGCGTAGCATACGAAGGCCCCATTAACATGTCTTGCCATACATCGATAGCCGTAAACGCATAACTCTTGATGTAACCAATAGGTTGATAACCTAGAGCTTTAGCGCGACCTTCACTCATTAAAATAATGGCTGAAGCACCATCAGTTAATGGCGTACTGTTGGCGGCAGTAACGGTACCGTGCTTGCGATCAAATGCGGGACGTAACTTGGCGTAAGACTCTAATACAGAGTTTTCACGGATATTGTTGTCACGGTCAATGAATTGTTTATATGGCGGAATATGAGCTGTCATGACTTCATTGCGAAGATGACCTGAGTTCCATGTTTCGGTCGCCAATGTATGCGAACGGTGTGCTAACGCATCTTGATCTGCACGGCTAATATTGTATGTCTTAGCCATTTGTTCGGCGGTTTGCCCCATAGACAAACCGGTTGAATACTCAGCAACCGCAGGCGGTACTGGCATTAAGTCTTTCAAGCCTAAACGACGTGCAATCGCAAATTTCTGCTTAAAAGTACGTGCTTTATTTAAATCGACTAAAGCATGTGCAAGCTTTTTGGATACCCCAATAGGTAATACTGAAGACGAATCTGAACCACCCGCTAGGCCGATTTCAATATTGCCGGTCATAATTGATTCAGCTACGTTAACCGCCGACTGAAAACTGGTTGCACAGGCGCGGGTAACAGAATAAGCATCTGTTGATACATTCATTCCAGTGCCAAGTACAATTTCACGGGCAATATTGGGTGCCGCAGGCATTTGTACAACTTGGCCGTAAACAAGTTGTTCAATTAACTGAGGGTCGATTTCAGAGCGAGACAGCAACTCATTAACCACCATTTTGCCCATATCTAGCGCGGATACGCCATGAAAGGCTGTTGCTTGTTTTGCAAATGGTGTTCTTAAACCGGCAACAATCGCAATGCGCTCACCCCGGGAATTTGTTACTTGTTGTCTATCACTCATGTGTCACCCTCTATTATTGTTAGCTTATCTCGGCACCGCCGGTAAGTTTCTATTTTTGCCAGATAATCTGGTCAGACCATCAAAGTGTGATCTGATTCTAACTTTTTATTGAATAGTTTTAAACAGGCGTTTACAACTATCTACTTCATAAAGAGTTAAATTGTGTTAATCCTACTAGCCAAAAACCAATAGAATTCATAACATAGGGTGTAATAATCCCAATGCCAACTAAATAAATTGAGTACAGCTATGCCGTTAAGTCGTTTCCACTCACTACGCACCTATTTAGATAATGTTGTCTTAGGTCAACCCGTATTAACTGAAAACTTGCTGATAGCACTTATCGCAAACGGACATTTATTGGTTGAAGGTCCTCCTGGTTTAGCCAAAACCCGTGCAGTGAAAGCATTATGTGATGGAGTGGAAGGCGAGTTTCATCGTATTCAATTCACTCCCGATTTACTGCCAGCCGATTTAACCGGTACTGATATTTATCGTCAGCAAACGGGGACATTCGAATTTGAAGCAGGGCCAATTTTCCATAATCTAATCCTAGCAGATGAAATTAACCGTGCCCCAGCTAAGGTTCAGTCAGCGCTTTTAGAAGCAATGGCTGAAGGCCAAGTTACCGTGGGTAAAAATAGTTATCCTTTACCGCCACTATTTTTAGTGATGGCAACACAGAATCCGCTAGAAAACGAAGGGACTTACCCACTGCCAGAGGCGCAATTAGATCGTTTTTTAATGCACTTAAACCTCGATTATCCTAGCGCAGAAACCGAAGTCGAAATCTTACGACAATCGCGTAAAGAGGCCAAAACACATCAGTTGCCCACGATAGACCCCGTCGCACAAGCCGATGTGTTTGCAGCAAGAGATCAGGCATTAGATATTTACTTAGCTGAACCGTTGGAGAAATACATCGTTGAAATTGTGATGGCGACTCGACAACCTGCTCGCTACAGTGCTGATTTAGCTAAATGGCTTGAATATGGTGTAAGTCCTCGGGCCACGATTTCATTAGAACGCTGCGCCAGAGCGCGTGCTTGGTTATATGAGCGCGACTTTGTATCACCAGAAGACATTCAAGCTGTTGCGCCTAATGTGTTACGTCACCGTTTGTTACTCAGTTATCAAGCGCAAGCGGAAGGTGTTACGGCAGATCAGGTGATTGATCACATTCTTAGTCAAGTTGCCGTACCGTAAATGTTGCAGCGCCAGCACCTATTATTAAGCATGATTAGATTATGATGAACCCAACTAATTCATTACCACTTTACAGTGATGGTGTGAGCTTGAATGAGCAAGAGCTTATTGCTTGCCAAAGCTTATCCCGTGCCATACCCGATCGCCAATCACGGGCGAAAGCGGCATTGTCTGGTCACCGAAGCAGCCAAATAAAAGGCCGCGGTATGGAGTTTGCTGAAGTGCGTCATTATCAAAATGGAGATGACGTTCGTACTATTGACTGGCGAGTTACTGCTCGAACAGGTGTTGCGCATACTAAGTTGTTTGTTGAAGAACGCGAACGCCCTATCCTGCTATTAATAGACTTGAGCCACAGCTTATACTTTGGCTCCCAGCTACTATTACAATCGGTGCAAGTGGCTCATTTAGCCACCACGTTAGGTTGGAATGCCATTAACCATGGCGATAGGCTCGGGGCATTAATTGCCAGTGAAAGCACTCACTTGGAGCTAAAACCACGTAGTCGCCGTCAAGGTATTTTACAGTTAACCTCAGGATTAATTGATGTCCATCAACAACAATTAAACCAAATAAATCAATTATCACCCGATCCCGGCCATATGTTTAAAGCCTGCCAACGACTACAGCGTATTGCTAAGCCAGGGTCACTTATTTGGATTATTACTGACGGCCAGCATATCAACCAGCAATGTTTAGCGCCTTTAACCGAGTTGTCGCGTCACTGTGATATTGGTGCCTTTGTGGTAACAGATCCATTAAGACAGGGAACCTTAGCGTTACCCAAACAATTTTCTCTACCCGTACGAGATGGCCAACAACAACTGACCCTAACACGTCAAAGTTATGAAGCCTGGTTAAGTACCCAGCAACAGCAGTTGCAGCAATTCGTCTCATTAATGAATATGATAAAAGTACAACCTAAATTCATCGATGCCGCTAAACCGCTCAGTGCACAATTGGATATTTTACGTTAAATGACCACAGCTAATTTACCAACACAGCCATTGCCTATTGACGCCAAAGCCTCCGCTTTAGCGCAAATGCAAGATATTGTATTACCAGAGCCAATTAGTGCAGTGCCTATCGCACCTGGATATTGGATAATTGCAGCTGTATTAATAACCTTAGCAATCTGGTTAATTAAGCGTTTATATAAACAACATCAATATCATGCACCACGAAAAATAGCGCTGACGTTACTAGATAGCTATGATATTGAAGATGATACCTTTGCGGCACAGGTTAACAGCTTACTCAAACGCACCGCACTTACCTATTTACCGCGTGAACACCTCGCTAAACTCAACGGTCAGCCTTGGTTTGATTGGTTAGATACTCGCCTCGCCTCTGGCCAGCAACATAAAATTGGTCAACTATTAGTTAAGCGACATCAAGCAAGTGGTTTAGATCAAACCGAAAAAGCCCAATTAAAATCTTTAGCAAAAGCCTGGCTAAGCAATAAACGTCCTTTTAGTGATGCAACGTTATCATCCAACAATTCACATCTGGAGGCCAAATGCTAGCATTTTACTGGCCATGGTTATTAATCTTACTGCCGCTTCCGTTGTTGATAAAACGCATCAACATACATAATGTCGGCGGACATTTACAGCTACCCGGCATCGCGACAACGGTTACAGCGTCCAGCTCAGTAAACCGAAAAAGCAGCAGAAAACGTTACTGGCTAATGTGGATATTGTTGTTGTTAGCAATAGCTCGACCACAGTGGCTTGGCGATCCCATAGAATTACCGGCAAAAGGCCGTGATTTAATGATTGCGGTAGATTTATCCGGCAGTATGCAAATTGAAGACATGGTAATAAATGGACAAACTGTTAACAGGTTTACCCTAATACAACATGTACTTAGTGACTTTATCGAACGTCGTAAAGGTGACAGACTCGGACTTATTTTATTTGCTGATCATGCTTATTTACAAGCACCACTCACTTTAGACCGCCGCTCAGTTGCCACATTTTTAGATGAGGCGCAGATAGGTTTAGTCGGCAAGCAAACCGCTATCGGTGAAGCTATTGCCCTGGCGGTTAAGCGCTTTGATAAAGTTGACGAAAGTAACCGAGTACTCATTCTGTTAACGGATGGCTCTAATAATGCGGGTAATATTGAACCAGAAGTCGCCGCTCAAATTGCCGCGAAACGAAACATCACCATTTACACTATTGGGGTTGGAGCCGAAATATTAGAACGCCGAACTATTTTTGGTAAAGAACGAATTAATCCATCAATGGACTTAGACGAAGACCAACTCAAAAAATTAGCTGCCATGACTAAAGGCCGTTATTTTAGAGCGCGAAATAGTGAAGAGTTAGCCAGCATTTATCAAGAAATAGACAAGTTAGAACCGGTGAGTCGAGATCAATTGAGTTATCGTCCCAAAAGTGAGTTATTTTATTGGCCATTATTAATGTCATTATTGCTCAGTTTTCTAATTAGTTTGCAACAACAATGGCCTGCTCAGTTATTGGCTAAAACCAACCAGACTAAAACTAACCAAACCAAAGAGGCGAATCAATAATGATCCATTTTATTCGCCCTGAATGGCTATTGGGGTTCATTCCAGTATTGATATTAAGTGCATTATTTTGGCGTAAACACAGCCAGCAATCAGCATGGAAGCAGTATATCGCCCCACATTTAAGTCAGTTGCTTATCAGCCAAACGGTTGAGAAAAGTCATCAGCCCAAATGGCTATTAATTGCCTGTTGGATAGTCGCCGTGATTGCGCTTTCAGGGCCGGCATTGAATAAACAAAATCTGCCGGTATTTGCTACCGAACAAGGTCGAGTACTCATTATGGATATGTCTCAGTCCATGTATGCCACCGACTTAAGTCCAAATCGTTTGTCCTACGCTAAATTTAGAGCGACCGACTTATTAAATGAATTAAAAGAAGGCGAAACAGGGTTGATTGCCTATGCTGGTGATGCTTATACCATTAGCCCGTTAACACGCGACAGTGACACCATTTTAAACTTACTGCCAACATTATCACCCGATATTATGCCCACTAAAGGATCTAACTTAGCAGCGGCGTTATCTCTAGCAGAAAAACTATTGGCTCAAGGTGGCCATGCCAGGGGCGATATTATTGTCATGACCGATGGCATTTCTGCACAACAATTTAATCAAGCAAGCAGTGCACTTGACAGCCGTTACCGTTTATCGATCATGGCTTTTGGCAGTAAACAAGGTGCGCCAATTCGCTTAGCTGATGGTCAATTACTGCGTGATAGTAGTAATGAAATTGTCGTCGCTAAAACCGATTACGGTCTATTACAAAAACTAACCCAACAACATCAAGGGATCCTTGTACCGGCCCAAACCGATGGCAGCGATGTGTCCACTCTAACCAACTGGCTGGCAACTGATGGCAAGGCAACAGAAACTGAGCTTGCTGGCGAGACTTGGCAAGATCTGGGTCCATATTTAGCAATGTTATTAATCATCCCGATGTTAATGAGTTTTAGACAAGGATTATTAACCCTTATGCTTAGCCCTAGCTTACTATTCGCTACTGCAATGACATTTAGTCTAGCCAACAGTCAGCCAGCACAAGCCTCTGTGTGGCAGGACTTATGGAAAACTAAAGACCAACAAGCACAGTCTGCATTTGAACAAGGTGAATTTTCACAAGCAGCGGAAACATTCGAAAACCCACAATGGCAAGCATCGGCACAATACAAAGCCGGTAATTATCAACAAGCACTCGAAGGATTTGAGCAAGATAGCAGCGCCCAAGGTTTATACAATCAAGGTAATGCCCTGATGCAACTGGAAGATTATCAAGAGGCTATTAATCGTTATCAACAAGCCATTGATTTGCAACCTTCTTTTACAGAAGCACAACAAAATCTTGACGTGGCTAAAAAAAGACAAAAACAACAAGAAAATACCGATCAACAAAATGAATCTAAACAAGATCAATCAGATAATGGCCAACACTCTGACCAGTCGAGCAATGACCAATCTAATTCAGACAAGTCTAATCAAGACTCAAACTCTTCGCCTTCTGAACAATCGCAATCAGATGAACATAACGATGAGCAAAAGAATGAGCAAGATCAGCAAAACGGACAAGCTAATAACGAGCAACAATCACAAAGCAGTAACTCAGATGATAAAGCGGCTGACGCTGAAGATAAGCCCAAAGGCACACAACAGCAGGCTAATGACCCGTCTCAGAACGAAAAAGGCGCGAACCAATCTCCTGATGAACAAGCTGGGGTTGAACCATCATCCGATGACAGTCAATCTCAACAAGGTGATCAATCTGCCAATAGCGATGACTCAACAATGAGCAATGAAGCCAGTATGCAAGCAGAGTCTAATGATGAAAATGAGTCAGCTAAAAAGCAGCAAATGACTACATCGGCTGAACAAAACAATCAACCAGCACAAGCTGAATCTGCGCCATCAAACGTCATATCGGCTTCACAAATAAATCAAGATGATTTACCTGCAGATATGCAACGTGCTCTTCGCGCCATAAACGAAGATCCACAAGTATTAATCCGCAATAAAATGCAGCTTGAATATCAAAAACGTCGTCAAAATAGTCAACCGCCTAAGGAAAATGAACAGTGGTAATCAGAACTTTTTTTAGCCTATTGCTATTCATCATTGCAGCACCGGTATTTGCACTTAGCCAAGTACAAGCTACCATCGACCGAAACCCAATTGTTACAGGCGAATATTTCGTACTCGATATTATTGCCGATGATGATCTAAATGCGGGTGCATTAGATACTTCTGTATTACTCGATGACTTTATTGTTGGAAGAACCAGTGTTGGCCGTAGCACTAAAATGGTTAATTTTGACACCACCAAAGAAACTCGTTGGCAGGTATTATTGTCACCTAAGTCAGCAGGCAACGTCACCATACCAGCGTTTAACATCAAAGGGATTAGCTCAAAGCCAATTACCTTAAAAGTTATTCCACAAGGTTCACCTGCTGACGAAGTACAAAACGTATTTATTAAAATCAACACTAATGCCTCTGAAGCTTATGTCGGCCAATTAATCACTTATAAAGTGAAGCTATACCTTGCAGTAGAATTACAACGTGGAGTGTTAAGTGCACCCGTTATTGAAGGGGCGCAAATCAAGCAAATCGGCGAAGACAAAGATGGCAGTGAGATCATTGATGGCCGTCGCTTTAGAGTGATTGAACGCACTTACGGTATTATTGCCGATCTGCCAGGGGAGTTAGTTATCAATGGCGCCAGTTTCTCAGGCGATGTACTTGTTGAAGCGCCTAGACGCGGGGGTATGTTTGGCTTTAATGAAAGTCGGCCAATGCAAACAGAAGCTGAAAGAGAAGTGATCCAAATTAATCCAACACCGCCAAGCTACCAAGGAAAATGGTTAGTCAGCGATATTGCAGTATTAAAAGAGACGTGGCCAGACGATATCAGCGAATTTGAAGTTGGCAGCCCAATTACCCGCACAATTAGTCTGATTGCATCAAATACCGATGACACTAGTTTACCCGACATTGATATTCCACTGGCCGACGGCTTAAAAGCCTATCCAGAAAAACCGTTAAGACAAACTTTTGTCCGCGATAATCAAGTGGTATCACAATACAGTATCACTACTGCTATTGTGCCAACAAAACCAGGCACTTACACTCTACCAGAGATAAATGTACCTTGGTGGAACCCACATCTTAAAAAGCAACAATTTGCCACATTACCCGCCCGCACGATTAACGTGGTAGGCAGCACAACGGCTACGACAGATATTCCACCTGCAGATACTTTTAGTGCCGTTCAAGACAGCGGATATTGGCCGTTACTGAGTGCGGTTCTGGCGGTATTATGGCTCATCACTTTAGTCTTATGGCGTAAAGCTGCATCGATAAACCGCACGTTGCCGCAATCTAATCAAGACAATAAAAACCTCAAAACACCTAGAAAAACAGCAACTACCGGACTCAATGCAATTATTCATGCATGCGATCGTAACGACAGCAGTGCTGCTATTATTGCGATACAAGCCTACTTTAGCGAGCGTTTAGGCAAATTGATGACCTTGACTCAAATTAGCGGTTTATCAGAACAATTGGCGTTTGCAATGAATAAGCTACAAGCAGACAAATACAGTAATAAGCCACAAGCGATTGATAAAAAATCGCTAATGGATGCTATTTTGGCTTATCAACAACCCCCTCTCGACAATAAAAAATCAATAATCGCGGAGCTAAATCCATAGCATTAGAAGGCTAAATAGTAGGTGGATTCTGCTATTTAGCTTGCTATTAATCCTCCTCCTTTTTAAGCTGTTACATATTATTAACTCAAAAAAGTTAAAAAATGTTTGATTCATTGCGAAAGAAAAAGTCCGAACCCGCGGTCTTATCTGAGATGCTAACAAAACAACGACGATACGATAGCCTGGTCAGGGCTCTTCACACCGACATATTTCGCTACGCCTTTTGGTTATGTGGTGATAAGCATGTTGCTGAAGATATTACTCAAGAAACGTTCTTAAGGGCGTGGCGTTCATTGGACTCATTAAATGACGAAAAAGCGGCCAAAGCCTGGCTAATTACCATTTTAAGACGGGAAAATGCCAGACGTTTTGAGCGTAAACAATTTGACTATAGCGACGTAGAACAAGATTTACTTGAAGATGTACT
>NZ_PJAP01000499.1:0-5873 GCF_002836795.1 Shewanella sp. 11B5
AAGTTGCCAACTAATTCACGTGCGTATGGGAACAATACGTTAGGGCAATATGCACCTAAAGAATGGGCAAGTTGTTGCTCAGTTAAACCAACAATCGAGAAAATACCCGCTTGCTGAACTTCACATAAAAATGCAGTGTCTTCGCCATTTTTAGCGGTAACAGTCAGTGATAAAATCACTTCATATGTGTCGTCAGACAATTTATTGCTGCGAGTATCTAAATCTAATTTTACTTCTGGGTTCCATTCTTTCTGGAAAACAGCTGGGCTGTTTGGCGTTTCAAAAGACAAATCCTTTGTATAAATACGCTGAATGTTGAACTGTGGTGCTTGTGCTTCGTTGTTTGCTACTTCAGCCATAATTTCCTACCTATCAATGTTATTTAGCTTTTCTGTGAAGCTAATTGTGTTGGGCTTTCACTCAATGCATAAAGAATTAATCTAGCATTAGTGCTATCCCGTAAAGTTGATCCAGCTCGATAAATAATAACGAACAGGATCTTGATAATAAACCGTGTTAACTCATACCCAAATTCGTTAACACTGAATACCATTAAGCAACGATATTAACGCTTGCTTTTAACGACTGGTAAATTAGCACCTTGCCATTCGCCCATGCCACCTTTAAGGTTAAACACGTTTTCAAATCCTTGTTTAGTAAGAAGTTGAGCTGCTTGGCCTGATGTCATACCTGAGTTACATACTAATATAATGGGGCTGGTTTTAAACTTTTCAAGGCTAGTGACTTGATTATTTTTAATTTCTGATAAGGTCACATTGAGTGAATCAACAATATGGCCTTTCTTAAATTCTTCTTTGCCACGCACATCAACGAGTTTGGCATCTTGCTTATTCACCATGAGTGTTAGCTCTTGATGACTGACATTCTTCACTTTTGATGTACCAGATTTAATGACACTAACAACAAGTGCTACAAACAAGCCGACCCACGCTAAGCTTAACATTGGGTTCGCTTTAAAAAATTCCATATATTCTTGCATAATTACTGATTTCTCTGACGATGACTAAGATGAGATGGCCTCGAGTATATCGTTTTGCTCGGCAGTTTTCATTAAAGAAACACCTAAAATAAACGGTTTACGCCGAGTTATTCGTGACTCGCCCCTCGTTATCAGCTGCTTTAGTTATATCTTCAAACCTATATGCCTTTTGCACACTATCGATAAGTAGTAATATTCATACAATTGAAATTTTATAACACTTCTATTTTAACTTAATAAGGTACTTGCAAATGGCTAAAAAACGTCCAATCGCATTACTTATCCTTGATGGTTGGGGTTACAGTGAAGACACGCAAGATAACGCGGTTTTTCATGCAAACACTCCTGTCTTAGATAAGCTCAATGCACAATACCCTCACAGTCTTATTTCAGGTTCTGGTATTGACGTCGGATTACCCGATGGTCAAATGGGTAACTCTGAAGTTGGCCATATCAATATTGGTTCTGGCCGAATTGTTTATCAAGAACTCACCCGCATCAGTAAAGCAATTGCAGACCATGAGTTTGAACAAAACGCTGCACTTTGCGATGCTGTAGACAAAGCCATTGCCGCAAACGGTGCGGTGCACATTATGGGACTATTATCTGCCGGTGGTGTACACAGCCATGAAGAGCACATTGAAGCTATGTGCCGTATGGCTGTTGAACGCGGCGCAACGAAAGTGTATTTACATGCCTTTCTAGATGGCCGTGATACGCCACCCCGTAGCGCTAAAAATAGCTTGGTTCATTTTGATGAGCTATTTGCCTCATTAGGTCATGGCCGAACAGCATCAATTATCGGTCGTTACTTTGCCATGGATCGTGATAATCGTTGGGATCGCGTATCGCAAGCCTACGAATTAATTACCGAAGCTAAAGGAAAGTTTACTTATGCTTCTGCACCAGAAGCGCTTGAAGCGGCATATGCTCGTGATGAAAACGATGAGTTTGTTGCAGCATCTGCAATTGTTGATGCGCAAGGCGAAGCTGCCGTATTAAGCGATAATGATTCACTGATATTTATGAATTTCCGTGCAGATCGTGCTCGCCAAATCACTCGCACTTTCGTGAATCCAGATTTTGACGGTTTTAAACGTAATAAAACACCAAAAATCAACTTTGTGATGTTAACTGACTACGCTGCAGACATTAATGCTCCGGTAGCCTATCCATCAAGTGATTTAGTGAACACTTTAGGTGAAACCCTGCAAAACTTGGATAAAACCCAGCTGCGTATTTCAGAAACTGAAAAATATGCCCATGTGACATTCTTTTTCAATGGCGGTAAAGAAGAGCCATTCGAAGGGGAAGATCGTATTTTAATTCAGTCGCCTAAGGTCGCTACATATGATCTGCAACCTGAAATGAGCTCGACTGAATTAACCGATAAATTGGTCGCGGCGATAGAATCTGCAAAATATGATGTGATCATTTGTAACTATCCAAATGGTGATATGGTCGGCCATAGCGGTAACTTTGATGCCGCAGTTAAAGCTTGTGAAGCGGTTGATGCATGTATTGGTCGTGTCGTTGAAGCATTAGCTAAAGTGGATGGCGAATGCTTGATTACTGCCGATCATGGTAATGCCGAAAAAATGAAAGATCCTTCTAACGGACAAGCATTTACAGCTCACACCAGTAACTTGGTACCGTTCGTTTATGTCGGTCGTGATGCCGTAATAAAAGATGGTGGACGCTTGAGCGATATTGCGCCAACTATGTTAACCTTGATGGGCCAAAGCATCCCGAAAGAAATGAGTGGACGCTGTATCATTGACCTTAAAGAGTAAACATTAACTCGTGATAACTCGTTTATTTATTAAAGCCAGCATTGTTGCTGGCTTTCTAATCTTTTCATTTACGGCCAATAGTGCTGATTTGTCTTCACGCCAGTCAGCTTTGAAGTCTATTCAAGCACAAATAAACCAACAACAAAATTCGCTCAAAGACACCTCAAGGCAACGTGAGAAGCTTATTGCGTTACTAAAAAGTGACGAGCAAGCGATTGCAAAAGCAGCTAAAAAAGTCAATCAATCACAAAATTCGTTGGCTGAAGTTAACGTCAAAATTAACGCTTTAGATAAACAGCAGATTGATTTAGCCAAGCTAAAAACAAGTCAGCAAGACACCTTATCAAAGCAGTTATCTAGCGCTTATTTGGCTGGTAATCATGACTACACTAAGATGATGCTTAACCAGCAAAACCCCGCCACTGTTGAGCGCATGCTGGCGTATTATCAATTTCTCAACAATGCCCGCATAAAAGCTATTCAACAACTCAAGCAAACTAGCATTGATCTTAATAAAGTTAAGCAACAGCAAGTAACAGCAAAGCAAAAACTCAATGCTTTAGTGATAGATCAAAAGCAACAAGCGCTGCAATTAACCAAAGAGCAAGGCCAACGTCAACAAACATTGACTCAACTACAAAGAACCTTATCTAGCAAAGGGGCAGAATTAGAGCAGCTGCAAATAGAAGAGGCAAGTTTAAAACGTATAGTGCAACAAGCAATGCTTGCCGCAAAAGCCAATCCAACAATGGATGGATTAGTCAGTCAAAAAGCCAAATTAAAATGGCCAACTAACGGCAGAGTGAGTAAACGATTTGGTAGCAACCGTTCTGGACAAATTGTTTGGAAAGGGACAGTGCTTTCCGCACCTGAAGGACAAAATATTAATGCAGTGGCATCAGGAAAAGTTATTTATGCCGACTGGTTACGAGGTTTTGGTATGGTGTTAGTTATTGATCACGGCAAGGGTTATATGAGCCTCTACGGTCACGCCCAAACACTATTAAGACAACCTGGAGATATGGTGAAAACTGGCGAGTCGATTGCGCTTGTTGGTCGTTCTGGGGGACAAAGTGAACCAGGGCTTTATTTCGAAATTCGCAATAAAGGTAAGGCAGTCGATCCAGCCTATTATTGTCGTTAATAGCAAAACACTCACCACTGATATTTAATGGTTAAACGTATTACAGGGTATAGCGTTATGCCTTGCCAAAGAAAGCGGTAAACGGCCCGATTAATTAACACTATATCAACGACAATAACTGTGTTTATAATCACGCCATTATGTAGATATCATTGAACAATAAAACTCACACAACCAAGTAAGCTAAATTCGTGCGAAACCTACTATTACTCCTACTATGCCTATGTAGCATCATGCCCGCTACAGCGACTAAATTAGCCATTATCATTGACGATATTGGTTATCGCCTAACTGACGAAGCAGCATTGTCATTACCAAGCTCGATCACTTTATCGGTATTACCTCATACTCCGCTAGGACAAAAACTTGCGCAAGATGGTTATCATAAAGGTCATGAAATAATGTTACACCTGCCAATGCAAGCCTTAAATGGCAAAGCGTTAGGACCAGGAGGATTAACCAATGACATGAATGAGGCACAAATTAAACAACAGTTACAAAGCGCGTTCTCTAATATCCCATTTGCTAAAGGGGCGAATAATCATATGGGCAGTTTACTGACTCAAATGGATGAACCGATGTTATGGGTAATGCAGAGTTTAAAACAACAGCAGTTATTTTTTGTCGATAGCTTTACCACTAAATACACCAAAGCCAGCAGCAAAGCTATGCAGCTTGGAGTGCCATCACTGAGAAGACATATATTTTTAGATAACGACATTGGTGAGCGTGCACTTGAACGGCAATTCCAACAAATGATTACGCAGTCGAAACAACAAGGTAAGCTGGTTGTTATTGCGCATCCTTACCCAGAAACTATTCGATTTTTAAACGCTAATTTAGCTCGTTTAAACGATAATGGCATCACATTAGTACCAACATCTCAATTATTTGATGACGTGAATGTGGCAATAGCAAGTCAGCCTAATCCAACTGCAACACTGAAATAGTTAAGTCTGGTAGTGTAGATAAAATATCAGATTTATTGGATACAATATCAGCTAAAGTATATTGATCAAGCACAGCAAGATAAGCCGTAACAGCCTGACCCAAAACGCCTTTTAATCGGCATATTGGCGTAAATCGGCAATAAGGAGATTCACAATCAATAGGAGATAATGAATGCTCTAAATCACGGACCAATTGTCCAATTAACACCTCATCAGCAGCTTTTGCCAATCTAAAACCACCGCTTTTACCTCTGACAGTTTGCAAATATCCCATTTTACCCAATTGATGGATAATCTTGGCTACGTGGTTTGAAGAAAGGTCAAAAACATTGGTGACTTCAGCTATTCGAAATAAACTTTCGCGTTCAGATTGCACTGCAAGATACATCAAAATGCGAATACCAAAATCTGTATATCGGGTTAATTGCATGATCTAAAATATCCAAGGTAAGTAATAAGCGCAGATTAGCATGTTGAAGACTCCAAATCAGTGATCAACCATAAAGCTTGTTCATTTGTCGTGCCGCACACATCAATACTTGCACTAAACTCAGCACAAACATCTGGACGTTCTGGCTGACCAAAAATCATACAAAGATTATCAGCGTTTAATTGAATACAACGCACCCCAGCAGGTTTCCCCATCGGCATGCCTGGTATTGCACTGGTGATAGAAGGCGCAATGCAGCAGGCACCACAACCCAAACGACAATCCATAACTTTACCCACTAAATAAAAAGCACTCTATTTTACAAGAATGCACTCATAACGACATGTTTAATTACATTATTGATATCGAGAATAATTGAAATAGTCGCCAAGCTAAGGCAAGTTACCCTCGAGCATTTCTTCAACCACTATGCCATTGTATATTAGATCACATTTTTAGTTCTTAAGCATTAAGCTCACTACAGTCATAGTGGTACATTATACCCTCTTATAGAATAAGGAAATTACCCATGAAACGTCCTGTAATTCTCGACTGT
>NZ_PJAP01000500.1:0-5873 GCF_002836795.1 Shewanella sp. 11B5
CGCGCCGAGTGCCGGACCTGCCCAGATTTGATAATCCATCTCGCGACCAAGCTCACCGGTGTTTGACCAACGGCTTGATAAACCTAAATACCAACGGAAAATTAACGCCATTTTACGCTTAGGGTTATCTTTAGCACGCTCAATTTGCTTTGGATCGCGCTCATTAAAATGCGCTACCGTGCCAGCCCAAATATCATCCAGGCTTGAGCGGAATACTTGTTTTTCAAGTTTTTCACGTTCCTCGCTTGGAATGGCTTCAATCGAGTCATAGCGGGTATAGATTTCATATAACTTGTTGGCACGCATTGGGAATAAGGTGCCGCGCTTTACCACTTGCAGCTTAACGCCCATTTCGAACATATCAGCAGCAGGTGCCATGGTCACATCGGCCATTTCTGTGGTGGCCAGTAATTTACGAGTATGCTCGCTGGCTCCGGCTTCGGCACAGGCTTGGTTGATTGAACCCGTAACAATATAAGCTGCGCCCATATGAAATGTCGCCAGTGCCGCGTCAGGCGTGCCAACACCACCACCAGCACCAACACGAATAGGGGTTCTATACTTGTACTGTGCTTGCACTTCATCTTTTAATGCCAAAATAGTAGGCAATAAAGTGACTAATGGTCGATTGTCGGTATGACCGCCTGAGTCTGCTTCAGCAGTAATATCATCAGCCATAGGCACTAGCTGAGCCAGCTCCATTTGTTCTGCGCTAATAAGTCCTTCATCAAGCAACTGTTGCAGTATTTTAACGGGTGCAGGTTGCATAAACTTAATCGCCACTTCAGTACGGCTGATTTTTGCAATCACTTTATTGTCGATTTGAATGTCACCGTGTTTGTCACGGCTTAAGCCCGCTGCGCGGTAATAGACAATTTGTGGGGTTAAGCCTAAAAAGGCTGAGGCCTCAACAGTGCGTACTTTATGCTTCAAAAACAGCTCTACACTGCCACGCTCTAGCGCGGGTTCACTTGGACTGTGAATTAAATTAAATGCGTATGGACCATTTGGTAATGCAGTTTGAATACGGTTAATGGCTTGTTCAACTCGAGATGGAATTAACCCAGCTGCGCCAAACGAGCATAAAATACCAGCCTGACCTAACGCAATAACCAGTTCTTCAGAAGAAATACCATTGGCCATCGCACCAGCATAATAGGCAAATTTTACCCCGTGAACGCGGCGGAAATTACTATCGCCTAAGCTTTGGGTGCCAAGGGCTGGGGCAAATGCGCTGACCGGCAGAGCATTTGCTGCCGTAATAGCATCGGTCACGACTTGGGCTTGCTGAGCAACCCCTAAGCCTTGTTGTGTGTCGTTAACCACATAACACGCTTGTGATAAATCTTTAAGCTTTTTGTCCATGCCTACTGGGTCAAAACTGACGTGTTGCTGGCTAACTTGCCATGGCCAAGGAGAAAGCTTTTCGTTGTGCACTTGAGTTGTCATTATTATTCCTTTTTGGCCTAAGCTTCTTCAATACAGATGGCGATATCTTTGACTTCATAAATGCGCAGACCATCTTTACTGAGGTTTGCGTCGCCTATTATGATGCGTTTACCGTCTTCATCTTTTACTGCACTGATATGTACATCAAGTGACATTTGTTTGTTAAGTGGGTTAATTTGACCGCGATATTTCCATTTAATATCCGACAATATTTGGCCGAATTTTGGATTAGTGAAACCTTTACCTAGGTCTGTGCTGATGGCGTAAGTTTGCATTAACTCGATCACGGCTTCAACACCTAATGAACCTGGCATCACCGGATCTTGATGGAAGTGGAATTGGAAGAACCAATCACTTGGGTCAATAGTGCGTGATGCAGCAAGATAGCCTTTACCGTATTTGCCGCCTGCTTCAACAATTTCTGCTTTGTCGATAAAGTTAAGCTGGCCACCCGCTAAACAATAATGCGGTTGGCTAGTTGGCGGATTAAACACCCGTGACTGTTTATCCAGTAAATTAACGCTAATGTCTGCCGTGACATTGTTATCAACATGCCATGGCTGAGTGATTTTGCCGTTATCTATGCCTAACTGGTTCTTAAGCGCATCACCTTTAAAGTAACCAAATACCGCGCTACCGGTGTAAAAAGGCTCGTTATCGACACTTAACTCAAAGGTGAAGCTTTGAATAATGTTACTGCCAGCAATGACGGTTGATAATAGCTTTGAATCATTGACGATAGTTTTACCGCGTAAATCCACATGACGTAATAATTTTCCGCCACCGTCTAAGTTACGGAAAAATAGCTCTTGCCCAGGAAAACCTAGGGTGGTGCCCATGTAGCCAGAAATAAAGCCATTGGGTTGTAATGAAATTTCCATTAACACCGAATAAGGCATTACCGCTTGATGGCTGTTTTTAGCAAAGTACCAAGCATCTGCCGGCACTTCGTATTCTGCTATACACGATGATGGCTTTTTCAATTCGCCGCGTTTACCGTTAATTTCAACCACGCGAGTGGTTAACTGTAAGTCGCCACAAGGTGTGCGCGGTGGGATAAGTCCGCGGTAAATACTAAAGTCAGGGCCAAAGCATTTTTCGATATCGCCAGTAGCAAACTCAAACATATGGTATGGGGTAAATGGCACGGTATCAGGCACGCGATTAGCGTACTTTGAATCGGTACTGACTATGGGTGCTTCAACGTGTTTTAGCGGAATAACGCCTTTGTTAGTCGGGGCGTTTAAATCTGGAATTTGCGCCATTAATGGCGCTTTGTTAGCAATCACTTTACTGCTAGCATTTGAATCAACTGCAGGGCTAGCGTCTAACGAGATAAGCGGATAACGAGTACATTCGGCATCTTCTTTAATCATCACACCCAAGTTTTGGAAATCGACCACGACTTTTCCATTGAGTAAAATATCAATATTGGCTTTGGCATAAGGGCGGGGATGAATACCGATTTCAGTCACTTCCATGCGATAGGTCAGCTCAGCCGTTTGTGGTAACACTTGGCCACGACAGCGAACTTTTTGCGAAGCATTTTCCAATGGTTGGAATCGGCCATTCTCGACTAGAGTATGCATGCCAATGTGGATCATAAAGAACTGTAATAGCTGGCCACAACCTTCTGCCATTAACGAGCCTGCCATCACTTGGTCGCCTTGGAAATGACAAGGGAAATACCAATGGTCTGGCGCAATGTGTTTATGACCTTCGAGTAAGCCTAAGCCCCACGTGCCACCTTGTGTTTGTAATTGACTCACTCGCTCAATCATTAAGAACTTTTCAGAGGCAAAACAAAGCGATTTTTGTATTCCAGTTTGCAGTTGGTGCGCGACATGGTCGCCACCAAAACAGCTGCCAATATCACCAGTCAATAAATGATGGATTTGACCATAATCAAATGCCGTTTGGCTACAGTGGAGTAATGGGGTAAAGGTTGGTTTATTTGGATTGTTGATCACTTGTTGGCGATGTTTTATTTCATCTTCAGTTTGAATAACCCCTTTACCATCGGCCAGCTCTTGGTCGGTAAAGAAGCCTGCACAGCCACCATCCATTTTTAGGATCATCTTGTCGCCTACGAAACACTCGTAAGAGAAAAAGAATAATAACGTGTCGCCATTGCTGGCAAAGTTATTGATTTTAATGTCGTAACGCAGTGTGTCGCCGCCACGAGGTAAATCGGCTAAGAAGGTCAAAGTACAATCTAATAAGCGATAAACTCGTTCGCCTTTGTTTTCAAAGTCGATACCTAAATAACTGATCAACATTAAATCGCACTGACCCGATTCTACCGCTACAGCCCAAGGAATTTGACCATCCACTAAATACGGCGCATCGACGGGGATGTCGTATTCTGTGGTCATTGAACACGGTTTGTATTGATTCATGGTGGCATCGAGTTTAGTCACACGCGACACCAATAAATAATCTGTGGTCGGCAAGCGAACTCGGCGCGAGTAACTGTCGATAATGGCGTAATCTGGGCCAAACACCTTAGCGATATCGCCTTCGGCATATTCAACTAAATCAGCATAATTCCAAATACACGGTTTATCCGCTGGAATAGGTGCAGTGTAAGCTGGCACACAAGCATGATTAGGTTGGATTAACCTAGCGGGGTTAATTGCTTCACTCTTAACCGCTGTTTGAACCGCAGCATTAACCGCATAAGTATTAGCCGCCGGAGACGCGACTTGAGTCGCGGTTGGCTGATGACTCAAACCGGCTAATTGGGACCGTAATAAACTGTCAGCCACTTTCAAACCAACATCACGGCTAGCTAAATAAGCTAAATGCGCTTGTTGTGCTAACCACTGATTTTGTTGGAATGCCGTTAAATGTGCTGGTGGAATCGTATGATTTGTCATACTGGCAACCCTTGGCTGCTTTGGGATCGTTTTATTTGGCATATTTTCTGACATAGGAGGCTCGGCGATATTCTCGCTATTATTGACGCTAAGAGGGCTATTATCACCAATAGTTGGTTGCTTACTTTCAATGGTGTTGACCACAGTAGGGGCAATATCAGCACATTGATTAATAATACTGTCGAGAACATCAAGAGGGCTATCGATAATGTGTTGGTAGATATCGCGACCACCTAAACTGACTTGTTTAATTAAACTTAACTTACTGCCCGTGGCGAGTTGTTGAGTTAAATTATTACCCAGTCGAGCGTGCAATGCGTGTTGTTGCGCCGCAGAAACCGACAGATTAACTTGTGAGTATTGATTGTCGCTACTGGTGAATACACTGGCATTAATAGACGGTTTGTCGATGTGGCGAGTTTGCACTAAACCGTGCAGCAAACTGGCCATGCCTGAAGCGGCAAATGTATGACCGAGAATATCATGGGCTTTACTCAATAACGGTGCTGAGCTGACCGCTGTAGCAGCGTCAGTTAATCCTTGGGCAAACTGTTGACCTTGAGTCGATAATATACATTCCGGCGATTGGTTTAACTCAACAATGTCTACCGATAACTCAGTTGGTAATTGTGTTGGCAGTTGTGTTGGTAATTGTGACAATGGCGTAAAGTTAACGCTGTCGATACTGGCGTAGCTGTCAAGCTGAGAGTGTGCAGCACTGGTTTGTTGCAGCACTAGCGCGCCAGCCCCTTCACCCACTAACCAATCCGTTGAACGCAATCCTTTGGCGTTCAGCTTGGCGGTATTGAATAACATATTTTCAATACTGCCAGACAGGTCTACAGCGGCAATAATGATGGCATCTAATGGTTCTTGTAACGAGCCTAACGCAAACAAGTTTTGTGCCACATCAATACAGCGGTTAACTGACTGTTCGCCCGCAGAAATCGTAAATGCTGGGCCGTTGAAATCCCATAATGAGGCTATCCGCGACGCCATAATATTGCCAATAAAACTGGTGTATTGGTTAAGCTTAGCGGCGTCGAGGACACTGTCCATCGCAATGGTTTCAAGGCTGTCATATTCCGCTGTAGATAATTGAATACCTTGAGCGTTAAGGCTTTGCTCTATTTGGCTATGTAAGTTAACTCGACCGCGGAATTGATGAAGTTCGAGTTCGGTTTCCATGGCGACTAATACCGCGACTTTACTGCCTGGTGTTAGCTTGGCATCGGCGATAGCTTCATCGGCAACTTTTATCAACAGTAGTTGTTGTGAGATCAGGCGATCATCTTCATTGGGTGGCACTTTAAAACGCAAAAAATCAAAATCGAATTGATCGATATACGCGCCTTGCGGCACTTGGGTGATGCCATATTGGGCTAATAGCTCAGGATGTTTATCTAAGCCTTTCCAGCGTTGAGTGGGTAGCGGGCTAAAGATGGCTTGTTTGGCGATGATTTTTTTCGCCAGTGCATCAATACTGCTACATTGACCAAAATGCGCCGCCATGCCGGTAATGTGCATTGGCGTTTCTGCATCAAC
>NZ_PJAP01000501.1:0-5861 GCF_002836795.1 Shewanella sp. 11B5
AGCATAACGATTACCATAATGGTGTGTCAGCTGCAGCACCCGTAAACCCTGTTGATGCAAATTATCTAGTTGTTGCCATTCATTACTTAAACCGTCATTTTCAACACAATCAGCGCCTTGAATTTGAAAAAACACCGCGGTTTGTTGCTGTGTTTTAGCTTTACTAATGTCAGTACCTGTAAGCCCTTGCAGATACACGTCTGGATTAGCTTTTACTGAATTAGCCGCTTGGGTAATACTGTTGATGCAGGCTTCATAAGTGCGTTTGTAATTTTTAGTGCCATCAGCTTGTTCAATGGTTTCAATCGCCGAGACATCGGCGATAAAGGCGTCGAGTTTTGAGGCTTTAACATCATTGATGTCGGTCGGTAAAAATGATAAACCATCAATGTATAAACGACGTGGTTTAGCGGCCCATGCAGGAAATGAGCTTAAAGGGCTTAATAATGTGGCTGCTCCAAGGCCTTTTAACATATGACGGCGAGCTTGGTTACAGACTTTTTGGGTCATTATTATTCCTTAGTGTTGGCAAGTATTTCAGGTACCAACATCTTGTGTATAGGCAACGATGGCTTGCGCTAACGCAGTTAAACCATTGGTACGAGATGGACTTAATTGGCCGCTTAATCCGAGACGGTCAAAATACTGTTTTACATCAAATTGTTGTATTTGCTCGGTGGTTTTACCTTGGCAGGCGACCAGTAACAATCCAATTAAGCCTTTTACAATACGTGCTTCGCTATCGGCCAGATAAAAATGTCGGCCATTTAGTGTGTAATGGTACAGCCATGCTTGGCTTTCACAGCCTTTAACTTGTGCATCCGCCTGTTTAAATTCCGGCGCGAGAGGCGGTAATAATTTTCCCAATAACATTATCTGGCGGTATTTATCTTGCCAGTTATTGGCTTGCTCAATGAGGTTAACTGCTTCAACTAATTCATCCGATAAAGGCGAAAATAACTGCGGTGAAGGTGCGGTGCTTGGGTTTAACATGGTAGTTCAATTAACCTCGGCTGTAGATAATAGATGTATCTGGATCAGCGTGTTGTACTTTAACACTATAACAATAACTCTTTTACAGTATTAAGTGCATGAATAAATTGATCAACATCTTGCTTATTAGTATAGATGCCTATTGATGCACGGCAACAGCCGCCTAAATTAAGGCTGGTCATTAGCGGCATAGCGCAATGATGACCACAACGAACGGCCACAGCTTGTTGGTCGAGTAAAATCCCCACATCTTGGTGATGTTCACCGTGCAGATTAAAAGCCACAGCACCAATATTATGGCGTTGACCATCAGCGCAGTGCTTATCACCGGAGTGCTTATCATTGGCAATACCATACAATTCGATAGCGCCAAGTTGTTGCAGTTGCTGCTGTAAATAGCGCAGCAATTGTTGTTCATGTGCAAGTATTTGCTCGCGTGGCAATTGCTGTAAAAAATGAATTGCAGCCCCTAGGCCAATCACTTCTGCGATTGCGGGCGTGCCAGCTTCAAGGCGATTTGGTAACGCACCAAACTCAGTCTGTTCAAAACTCACGGTTTTGATCATCTCGCCGCCAGTGAGCATTGGGGTTAATTTATCGAGCTCTGTATATCGACCGTATAAAATTCCCACCCCTGTTGGCCCATACATTTTATGGCTTGAAAACACATAAAAGTCACAATCAATTAGTTGTACATCAACGGGTAAATGGGCAATGGCCTGAGCGCCATCAACCAAGGTTAGTGCGCCGACGGCTTTGGCTTTTGCGACTAGCTCATTGACTGGGTTTAATGTGCCCAAGGCATTTGACACATGGCATACGGTAACCACTTTAGGTTTTAGGGCTAATAATTGATCAAAAGCGGTTATATCCAGTTGCGCGTCTGTTGTCAGCGGGATCGGTTTGATCACCGCGCCGGTGCGCTTTGCCAGTTCCTGCCAAGGAACAATATTGGCGTGGTGGGCTGCGGTATCAATTAATATCACATCATTTGGCTTGATCTGTGAAGTCAGTCCGTAGGCCACCATATTGATCGATTCTGTGGTGCCGTGGGTAAAAATGATTTCGTCTTGACGCTGGGCGTGGATAAATTCAGCCACTTGTTGCCTAACCGCTTCATATTGCTGAGTTGCCCGTGCAGACAATTGATGCGCCGCACGGTGCACATTGGCATTATTGAGTTGGTAGTACTCGGTCATAGCATCAATGACCGCTTGCGGTTTTTGGCTCGTTGCTGCGGTGTCTAAGTAACACAAAGGATGATCGCCAATGGTCTGTTTAAGCGCCGGGAATTGATCGCGTAGTGCTTGATGATCAAATAAAACGGCAGACGATAATGACGATGCAGGCTTCATAAATAAGGGTTTCTGTATTGAAAATAAAAGGCATCAAGATCTTCAGTGATCTTGATGCCCATTGCAAGGTTTTGTGGCGATAAGCTCAATTAGTCAGGCGGTTATTGTTTTCCTACGGACAAGGGAAACGGTATAACGCCGATAATTCGTTAATTCTTATCATCAGCTCGTCAGATAAGCTGACTTTGTGGCTGTCGATGTTTTGCTTTAACTGATGTAAATCAGTTGCACCAATAATATTAGCAGCAACAAATTTGCGGCTATTTACAAATGCTAAGGCCATTTCTGTGGGCGACAAACCAAATTCTCGGGCCAAATCGATATAAGCTTGCGTCGCTTCCAGTGCCATAGGGGTACTGTTGTAGCGGGCAAAGCGTTTAAATACCGTTAAACGTGCGCCTTCAGGCCACTGATTATTTTCGTATTTACCGGTTAAGGCACCAAAGGCTAACGGCGAATAAGCTAATAATGGCACTTCTTCACGATAACTGATTTCAGACATGGCGATTTCGTAGCTGCGATTAAGCAAGTTGTAAGGATTTTGCACACTAATAATACGTGGTAAATCATGCTTTTCAGCTAATTTAAGGTATTTCATAAAGCCCCAAGGGGTTTCATTAGAAATGCCGATATAACGCACTTTACCTTGCTTAATGATTTCTGCTAAGGCTTCAAGGGTATCTAAAATAGGCGTGTAGTGCTCTTCTTCATCGTGTTCATACATCATTTCGCCGAAGAAATTGGTGTTTCTATCTGGCCAATGTACTTGATACAAATCGATAGTATCGATTTGTAAGCGCGCTAATGAGTCATCAACAGCTTGATGGATGTTGCGCCAATCCAGAGCCATATCTTTACGGATGTAATCACCTTTACCACCAGGCGCAGCCACTTTAGTGGCAATCACTAAATTGTCGCGATTACCTTGCGCTTTGAGGTAGTTACCAATGATACGTTCGGTTTCACCCTGGGTTTCAGCTTTAGGTGGAACCGGGTACATTTCAGCGGTATCAATAAAGTTAACGCCTTGACCAATAGCATAATCGAGTTGAGCAAAAGCGTCGGCTTGAGTATTTTGTTCTCCCCAAGTCATGGTGCCGAGGCAGATTTTACTCACCTCAAGGTTAGAATGCGCGATACGTTGATATTCCATGATCATCCTCCTATGGAATGTGCTTAATCTGAGGCTACCAAGCTTTTGCATCGTTGCAAAGCGCTATAAGACACTTGCCGTAAGACTGCTTGAAAAGTATTCAAAATCACTTGTTCATGAGGTTATCTCATATAACTGTGATATGTTTTCGCTAATGGGAGTTGTTATCAAAGGATTGTTATGAAGTTTCGATTGTGGATTGTATTAGTGGCCATTTTATTTGTGGCTTTGACCGGCGGGTTGTATTTTAACCAACAGTTAGCCGATCCGATTGCATCGACGCCATCTCCGGCCAGTAAAACACTAGATAATCAAATTCAAACTCCTTCTGAGCCCGTCCAAGAAACCGATGCTACAGCTATTGCGGTTACCAATTTTGCCGTCTGTAAAACACTGCTGCAAAATAATGATAAACACAGTGGTAATTGGGCTCGTGATCATTACCTTAGCTGGGACAAATATCTCAATGATTACAGTTTAGATGACGTCACCATGGTGACTGACAAACTATTAAATTCTAATTTTGCCGTGATGTTTAGGGTAGAGCAGTTACGAAAAGATTCTACGTTAGCTCAATTTAATCAAAAGGCTACCAAGGATGTTAAACAAGGGCATGAACTAAGCGGTTTTTTTGCTGGAATCAAAATGTCAAAGAAAGTGCCGGCCCCCGAGTTTGAAAATCTATCGAGCTTATCAGCTACAGAGCAACAATCCGTTTTTATCACAACCCCACCCTCTATTGATGATGCTGCTGCGTTGATGCTCGATGAACACGTCTCGAACCAAACTATCATTTCGCTCCTTGCACATATTGATAATCTTAATGCTTCCGTCGGATTTGATAAACTCGATACGATTTCAGTACTCGATTATGCTATTGATGCTTCGCGAGCTGAGGTTGTTAGTTATTTATTTAAACGAGGTGTAGAGCCTAGCAAAGATGCCTATATGGGCTCGTCAATGGAATGGGCTCTTAGCCGTTTAATGGTGGGCGATGCCAATAAGGCCGATGCGGCAGCTATAGTGCAGCAATTACAAGGCAAACAAGCCAATGCACGCTTTAATCAGCAAGACAGTAGTTTAGTTGAAGGTTTCTTTCCTAGACAATATTATCGGTTTGAGCCTGCTGAGATAGCATTAATACAGCAACAATATGGGCTCGATTTACTCCAAATTGGCGCACGAGATGAACTTAGCATAAGCGATGAGCATCCATTGTTACTTGAATTACTCGCGCAACAACAAGCCTATACAGAAAAAGCCTTGAAGGTGTCGGATTTAGCAAAGGTACTGCCACAGTGCCGTAATACAATAGATAAGGTTAATGCAAAGTGGCAACCTAAAGATGCATATCTTCTTATTGGGCAGGCTGATAAAACTTACACTGATAACCCTGATAAAACTATTGAGCAGCTTGCTAAGGTTGACCCTAGTCTAGTGGATTGTATGCTAAAACGGGTTGGTGATTATCAGCGTAGACAACAATTTATCTCCAATCTAGATCCTATATTTCGTTTATTGAGTGAAGGTAAAGTCATTGATTTTATCGACTCGATATTGGCTAAACCATTAAATGACGCGAATAAAAATTGGGTTTTTAGTCAGGCACTAGAATTCGATAGCCATTTTTACGATGACTTATTTAACAGTGAGTTGTTTGTTGATCCAATACAATATTTTGACTTTAATGACCGAATGTTTTCTGCTGACTTTCTAACAGGGTTAGAAGAGTCTAGTTATGATTTACACGGGCATGATTATAGAGGGAAAACCTTACTTTTTTATGCAGTAGTTAAAGGTAATGTAGATATTATCAAGCGATTAGTTGATGATAAGTTTCCCTTTATCATTAATGATACAGACCCACAGTTAAGTAAAGGGCTCGATCCCTTACATGTCGCATTAAGTATTGAACCTTGGCAATTTAAGCCAGAAGATGCCGTTGAAAAAGTGGATTTGTTAATGCGCTACCAACCTAAAATCGATGAGTTTCATTTACGTCGAATGGGTTTGATAAAGTTAAAATACCCCGATGTTTATCAACAAATTATCAGTGCCTATCCGCAGCTCAAGGTTGTTGATGACAACGCGTTACCTCTGAGTATATGTGGATATAGTTAATCAAAAGTTAATCAAGCATTGAACGAGATGAGAAGGAGAGCTAAGCTCCTCCTCTTACTCAGGTTGTAACACTACAGCGCTTTTATCATCGCGATTTCACAGGCATCGTGGCCGGTTTCGCCTAAATGCTGACAGTGACTAAAGCCCAGTTTTTCATAGAGTGCTAGTGCTTCAACTAGCACTGCCGTGGTTTCTAAATACATTGATTGATAGCCTTGTTGCTTGGCGAACTCAATACA
>NZ_PJAP01000502.1:0-5855 GCF_002836795.1 Shewanella sp. 11B5
TTAATCTTCTGCAATTACTCTGCAGCGTCTTCTGTACGGAATTTGTCAGCAGTCGCTTTAATGATAGGTTGAAGTTCACCTTTTTGGAACATTTCAGTGATAATGTCACAACCACCAATCAACTCGCCTTCAACCCATAATTGTGGGAATGTTGGCCAGTTAGCGAATTTTGGTAATTCAGCACGAATATCTGGATGCTGTAAAATATCCACGAATGCAAATTGTTCACCACAGTTGATCATCACTTGAGCAACTTGAGATGAAAATCCACAGCTTGGTAATTTAGGTGAACCTTTCATGTACACAATAATTGGGTTTTCGCTAATTTGCTGTTTAATCTTTTCTACAGTTTCCATTTGATTTCCTAAGTACGACGACTGAACACATTGTGCCTATTGTACGACACCTAGACAAAGAACAAAATGCCACAGTTTGTAGGGTTTATTTAAAATCAATAAAATCGATTACTGCAATCCACATAATTCCTTAAACAATGATTCACATCACAAAAATAATCAGTACAATAGCAGTAGAGCAATGTTACCTGATTGGTAAACAAAAACGATAACCTGAATCCATGGAGAGATACTAATGGCTTTCGAACTACCAGCATTACCTTATGCAAAGAACGCACTTGAACCACACATTTCTCAAGAAACCATTGAGTTCCATTATGGTAAGCATCACAACACATATGTGGTAAAACTAAACGGTTTAGTTGAAGGAACTGAGTTTGCTGGCAAAACACTAGAAGAAGTTGTTAAAACTTCAACTGGCGGTATGTTCAACAACGCGGCTCAAGTTTGGAACCACACTTTTTACTGGAATTGCTTAGCACCTAATGCTGGCGGCGAAGCAACTGGCGATATCGCTGCTGCTATCAATGCTTCATTTGGTTCTTTTGAAGAATTCAAAGCTAAATTTACTGATTCTGCAGTAAATAACTTTGGTAGCGCTTGGACATGGTTAGTGAAAAAAGCTGATGGTTCATTAGCTATTGTTAACACTAGCAATGCTGCTACACCGTTAACAGATGAGTCTGTTACGATTCTATTAACTGTAGACGTATGGGAACATGCTTACTACGTTGATTACCGTAACGCACGTCCAGAGTATTTAGCTCACTTCTGGCAGCTTGTTAACTGGGAATTTGTTAACAAGAACTTTGCTGCTTAATTTCGATTAATGGCAAAAACATAAGGAGCCTTTTGGCTCCTTTTTTATCATTTTATCCGCCTAAAGTACGCAGTCGGTCATCGCACTATTTTTGCAACTATTGCAAATGCTACTGTTTGTTGTTGTTTTTATTTGATTTATTTTTCACTAAAACTTAGCCAAGTTATTTTTCCTGTCCTACACTTTAGTCTTAAAGCCTAATATTGCGCTAACAGATATAACATTACATTCTTGACCATCGCATTAATCACTCAGGCTTTTTAAGTCATACAACGGTACGTTTTGAGGGGGTTACTATGGGCATTTTTGAACACTATCAACAACGTTATGAGAAAAAACGCGATGAAGAATATACCTTAGAGCAATTCCTCGACATCTGTAAACAAGACAGAAGTGCTTATGTGTCTGCGGCTGAACGGTTACTCATGGCCATTGGTGAACCGCAGATTATTGACACTGCAAAAAATCCAATTTTAAGTCGGATTTTTTCTAATCGTGTTATTGCACAGTATCCCGCATTTAAAGATTTTTATGGCATGGAAGATGCGATTGAACAAATCGTGGCCTACTTAACACATTCAGCTCAAGGCCTTGAAGAGTCAAAGCAAATATTATATCTCTTAGGTCCTGTCGGTGGCGGTAAATCATCGTTGGCCGAAAAACTCAAAGCATTAATGCAGCAAGTACCGATTTACATATTAACTGCCGATGGCATTCGCAGTCCTGTCAACGACCACCCATTTTGTCTGTTTGATCCTGAAGAAGACAGTGAACTACTCAAAAACGAATACAACATCCCAAGTCGTTATATCAAAACGATTATGTCACCATGGACTGTAAAACGTTTACACCAATATGGTGGTGATATATCAAAATTCAGAGTTGTTAAAGTGTACCCATCGGTGCTCGATCAAATCGGTATTGCTAAAACAGAACCTGGAGATGAAAATAACCAAGATATTTCTGCTTTGGTGGGTAAAGTTGATATTCGTCAGTTAGAGCATTTTTCTCAAGATGATGCCGATGCTTATGCTTACTCAGGTGCGTTATGTCGTGCAAACCAAGGATTAATGGAGTTTGTTGAAATGTTTAAAGCACCCATTAAGGTACTTCACCCATTATTAACTGCGACTCAGGAAGGCAATTACAACGGTACTGAAGGCCTGTCAGCCTTGCCGTACAACGGTATTATTTTGGCCCATTCGAATGAGTCTGAATGGTCCGCGTTTAGGAATAATAAAAACAACGAAGCATTTTTAGATCGCGTCTATATCGTCAAAGTGCCCTACTGTTTACGGGTATCTGAAGAAATGGAAATTTACCAAAAACTATTAGCCAATTCTGAACTATCGACGGCATCTTGTGCACCTGGCACCTTAGAAACCCTGGCACAATTTAGCGTGTTATCACGGTTAAAAGTGCCCGAAAACTCCTCTATTTATTCAAAAATGCGCGTCTATAACGGTGAAAGCTTAAAAGACACCGATCCAAAAGCAAAATCCTACCAAGAATATCGTGACTATGCTGGCGTAGATGAAGGCATGCAAGGGCTATCGACCCGCTTTGCATTCAAGATTTTGTCACGTGTATTTAATTTTGACAGTGCAGAAATAGCCGCAAACCCAGTCCACTTATTTTATGTACTCGAAAAGCAAATTGAACAAGAACAATTTCCTAACGATATAAGTGAGAAATATTTAGAGTTTCTTAAAGGTTATTTAATCCCTAAATATGTTGAGTTTATCGGTAAAGAGATCCAAACAGCTTACCTTGAGTCGTATTCTGAATACGGACAAAATATTTTCGACCGATATGTTACCTATGCAGATTTTTGGATCCAAGATCAAGAATATCGCGATCCAGAAACAGGACAACTTTTTGATCGTGGTGCCTTAAATGCTGAATTGGAGAAAATTGAAAAACCAGCGGGGATCAGTAATCCAAAAGATTTCCGCAATGAAATTGTTAACTTTGTCTTACGTGCTCGAGCCAATAATGAAGGTAATAATCCTCTGTGGACTAGCTATGAGAAATTACGCACAGTGATTGAGAAAAAAATGTTTTCCAACACTGAAGATTTACTGCCTGTGATTTCGTTTAATGGCAAAACATCGAATGACGATCAGCGTAAGCATGACGACTTTGTTAATCGCATGATGGAAAAAGGCTACACCAAAAAACAAGTCAGACTATTGTCAGAATGGTATTTACGAGTGCGTAAATCTTCGTAGAAACCCAATGTTGGTAGCGCCACTGGCAAAGGCGCTTCCAAAAATAAGACTTGGGAGCAGCGTATGGCAAATTTTATTGATAGACGACTCAATGCAAAAGGAAAAAGCACAGTTAATCGGCAGCGTTTTATTGAACGTTATAAAAAACAAATTAAAAAAGCTGTCGGTGATGCGGTAACACGTCGAAGTGTCACTGATATTGATAAAGGTGAACAGATTACTATTCCCAAACGGGATCTCAGTGAGCCTGTATTTAGACAAGGACAAGGTGGCATAAGGGACAGAGTTCACCCAGGTAATGATCAATTTAATCGTGGCGACCAAATCCAACGACCTAAGGGCGGACATGGAGGCGCTGGTCAAGGCGATGCATCAAATAGTGGCGAAGGTGATGACGATTTTGTATTTACTATCTCAAAAGATGAATATTTAGCATTGTTGTTTGAAGATCTCGAACTGCCAAACTTACAGAAAAACCGCCTTAATAAATTGGTTGAGTATCAAACTTATCGTGCAGGTTTCACCAATGATGGCGTGCCCGCCAATATCAATATTGTCAGATCACTGCGCTCATCACTTGCTAGACGCATTGCCATGAGCGGCGGCAAGAAAAAAGCATTACAGACATTGGAAGCTGAACTTACAGTATTAGAAAATACTCCTGGCGCTAAGGCCGAGCGCATTATAGCCATCAAAGAGCAGATAATTGTGCTTAAGCAACAAATCGCTAAAGTGCCTTTTATCGATACCTTTGATTTACGCTATAACAACTATGCAAAACGTGAAGTCCCTTCTAGTCAAGCGGTGATGTTCTGCTTAATGGATGTGTCAGGGTCAATGGATCAAGCCACCAAAGACATGGCTAAACGTTTTTATATTCTATTGTATCTATTTCTGACCCGCAGTTATCAAAACCTCGAGGTTGTGTACATTCGCCACCATACACAAGCAAAAGAAGTCGATGAACACGAATTTTTTTACTCACAAGAAACTGGCGGAACCATAGTATCAAGCGCATTAAAACTAATGCACGAAATACAACAAGCTCGTTACCCTGACAATGAGTGGAATATTTATGCCGCGCAAGCTTCTGATGGCGATAATTGGTCCGACGACTCTCCTATTTGCCATGAGATATTAGCAAAACATATTCTCCCCAAAGTACGCTATTTCAGTTACATCGAAATCAGCCATCGGGCGCATCAAACCTTGTGGCATCAATATGAACAGTTACAACAGCAGTTTGACAACATTGCGGTACAGCAAATTCACCAAGTTGAAGATATCTATCCCGTTTTCCGTGAACTCTTTAAAAAACAAGCTATATAGGAGGCTATCATGGTTCAACTTAACCGTAAGCCGTTAGATGATGGTCCCGAGTGGACATTTGATTTACTGCAACAATATCAACATGAAATTGAACAGGCCGCAGCTTTCTTTAAACTTGATACTTACCCGAATCAAATTGAAATTATTACCGCGGAACAAATGATGGATGCCTATGCAGGAATAGGAATGCCCATTGGTTACACTCACTGGTCATTTGGCAAACGATTTATTCAAACAGAACAAGGCTACAAGCGCGGCCAAATGGGGTTGGCGTATGAAATTGTGATCAATTCCGACCCATGTATTGCCTACTTAATGGAAGAAAATACCATTACGATGCAAGCATTGGTCATGGCCCACGCTTGTTATGGCCACAATAGTTTTTTTAAAAATAACTATTTATTTAACACCTGGACCGATGCGAGTTCGATTATAGATTATTTAGTTTTTGCTAAGAATTATATCCGTGAATGTGAGTTACGTTATGGTGTAGAACAAGTTGAACTGACCTTAGACTCTTGCCATGCATTAATGAATTACGGTGTAGACCGCTACAAACGTCCAGCTGAAGTGTCACTAAAAGAAGAACAAGCAAGACAACAAGAGCGTGAAGATTATTTACAAAGCCAAGTGAATGACTTATGGCGAACTCTGCCGACATCGCCACCAAAAGACAACCCTGAAACGACAGTCGTTTTTCCTAGTGAACCTCAAGAAAATATTTTATATTTTATTGAAAAAAACGCACCATTATTAGCACCTTGGCAACGTGAATTAGTCCGTATAGTACGTAAGATGGCGCAGTATTTTTACCCACAAAAGCAAACCCAAGTAATGAACGAAGGCTGGGCAACTTTTTGGCATTACACCATCCTCAATCGATTATATGATACTGGCAAAGTCACCGACCGTTTCATGTTGGAATTTTGCAGAATCACACCGCGGTGGTCGCGCAGCCTGCCTATAATAGTCCACATTATAGTGGCATAAACCCCTATGCTTTAGGTTTTGCGATGTTTATCGATATCAGACGTATCTGCGAAACCCCCACTGAAGAAGATCGAAAATGGTTTCCAGACATTGCAGGCAGCGATTGGCTCACTACGGTTCACTTTGCTA